>JAATFO010000045.1 GCA_015655145.1 Enterobacterales bacterium
GGCAGGGGAATTTCTGTTTACCCATGTTTTTTCCGCCAACGATGCCCGACGCATCGTTGATTTTCTGAAACAGGAAAGGGTGCCTTATGTACTTGATGGAATATGGCAATATGCTTTTTCATCACATCCTCATCCATTTCACGATTATATTCGTACCCTGTCTGACAATGAAGCCGATGAGTCATCAATTCTGCGTGAGGGGGTAACGAAAATACTGGTGCTTGACAGTAATGCCCGTAGCGGACTAGATCACGTCCTTGCCGCACAGGCGTTGAACTTTAATCTTCACCATCACCGGGATGATAATATTTTTGATATCACCCCGCAGGTGGAAAATAAATATCTGTCATTACGGTCACTGGATATAGATTTTGATAATACGATTGCGTTCGGCAATGACGCCAATGATTTTGCGGTGCTCGACCACGCAAAAATTTCGGTCTTTGTCGGCGAGGCCACACACTATCCCGCTGCAACCTATTACAGCGAGACCGACTTGATTCCATCACTGCTGGATGAGATCTCACTGCCAGCCAAATAAAAAATAAATCGCCCGCCAGTGATCTCTCAGATAAACAAACGCACATCACCGGCGTATCGGCAATCAAAAAGAGGACGGGCCGTGCAATAGCCAAGTGCCCGCCACACCTGTTCGGTTTCCCGTCGGGTTACGTGTATTGCGGCGTCACCCAACGAAACGGATCACTTTCATGGCTGTCAACCACCGCCTCCACAAACGCCACCCCTTTCAGGCCGTCATACACTGTGGGAATAAACTCTCCCACCGGCCCTGGCTGACGCTGCTCTCTTTTCGCCCGAATGATCTCAGCAAATCCACTGTAGAGATTCGCAAAAGCTTCAATATATCCCTCCGGATGGCCCGCTGGCGTTCGGGTTCTGACGCGGGTTTGCTGGCTAAGATCGTCCCGTCCGCGTTTAATCACCGTAGGCGCGGCAAGCAACGGCGTATAATACAATTCATTCGGCTGTTCCTGAGACCAGAATAAGCTGCCTTTGTCGCCAAAAACCCGCAGTCTGAGCGCATTAGAACATCCGATCGCCACCTGAGAGGACCACAATAACCCGCGCGCGCCCCCTTCGTAGCGAATCAGAACATGTGCATTGTCGTCCAGCGCCCGTCCTTCGACAAATGTCGCCAGATCAGCGGCCACACTGGCCACTTTAAGCCCGGTGACATAACCGGCGAGATGATAAGCATGGGTGCCAATATCACCGATAGAGCCGCCGCGGCCATTTTTTGCCGGGTCGACACGCCATGCGGCTTGCTGATTGTTTTCCAACTCCACGCCCGTCGCCATCCATTCCAGCGGGTATTCAACCTGTAGCGTCCTGATTTTACCAATATCGCCACGAGCAATTCGGGCGCGGGCTTCCTGAATCATCGGATAACCCGAGTAAGTATAAGTCACGCCAAGAAAACGCTGGGTACGCTGAACAATGTCCAGCAATGCCTCGGCATCTTTTAACGTCGACGTTAATGGTTTTTCGCAAATAACATCAATCCCCGCTTCAAGAAACGCTTTCGCAATGGGGAAATGAGTGAAATTCGGCGTACAAATAGCCACCACATCAACACCATCTTCACGTTGTAATTCACCGGCGATAATCGCCTGATAATTGTCATACGAACGCGTGGGGTGAATATAGTGCCGGGCAGCAAAAGCATGTCCACGCGCCGCATCAACATCAAAGGCGCCCGCTACCAGCTCGAAATGGTCATCAAGGCGCGCGGCAAAACGATGAATACCGCCAATATATGCGCCCTCACCGCCGCCAATCATCCCCAGGCGTAGACGACGCTGTGTTATATTTTTCCGATCCATCACGTTATCCTCATTTACTGGTAATACCTGAAGCTACATCGATATTCACGCTATTCATTCACTTGCCACCGTGGTGCAACAGCGATGATTCTGGCTACAGGCCCAATATTTTTTTGTTAACTTCCTGATCAGCATCAGATTTACAAAAATCATCGAATGCCCGTTCTGAAACACCAATGATATGATCAGCAATATATTTCGCCCCTTCGGCGGCGCCATCCTCGGAATTTTTCAAACAGCACTCCCATTCCAGTACCGCCCAGCCATCGAAGCCATAGCCAGTGAGCCGGGAAAAAATAGCGCCAAAATCCGTCTGACCATCGCCCGGCGAACGAAAACGTCCGGCCCGACTGATCCAGGGCTGGTAACCGCCATAGGCGCCGGTCTTACCATTGGGACGAAACTCGGCGTCTTTTACATGAAACGCTTTAATTCGTTCATGGTAGTGGTCGATATATGCCAGGTAATCAATGCTTTGCAGAATTAAATGACTGGGGTCATACATGATATTGCAGCGTTGATGGTGGTTAACGCGTTCCAGAAACATCTCAAATGTCAGTCCGTCATGCAGATCTTCGGTTGGATGAATCTCAAAACAGATATCAATGCCTTCATCATCAAACGCGTTCAAAATCGGTAGCCAGCGTCGGGCCAGCTCATCAAAGCCGGCATCAATAAGACCATCCGGCCACTGCGGATAGGGATACAGGTAAGGCCAAAGCAAAGTGCCTGAAAAAGTAACATGCTTTGTTACGCCAAAACGACGTGAAGCTTTTGCCGCCAGCATTAACTGCCTGACTGCCCATTCCTGGCGCGCCTGAGGATTGTTGCGCACCTTGCTGGCGGCAAAACTGTCAGCGGGGAGATCAAATGCCGGATGAAGCGCCACCAGTTGTCCTTGCAAATGGCTGGCTAAATCCGTGACCACTAAATCATAGTGTTGCAGCATGCCGCTAATTTCATCAACATAAGTCTGGCTTTCCGCTGCCTTTTCTAAATCAATTAATCGGCTACCCCATGTAGGAATTTCTACACCGCGGAAGCCTTTATCCTTAGCCCAGCCGGCCAGCCCTTCCAGAGTATTATAGGGTGGTACATCGCCGGCAAACTGGGCCAGAAATACACCCGGCCCCTGAATCGTTTTCATATTGTCCTCCTGATAAGCGGATGGAGACAAAATAAACAGGCTCGCCATCAGCGAGCCTTAATTCACCCATTTAATTCACAAGAAACTTCTGGTAATTTTCCGGCGTTACCAGTTGGAAAGGAATCATCTCTTCATCCTTGATTTTTTCGCCTTTAGATACTTTTTCAGCCATGTCCACCGCACCGTAAGCCTGCGATTTCGCATCCTGATAAACCGTGACGGAAAGCAGACCACTTTTCATTGCCTGCAAACCATTCGGTCCACCATCCGTACCGCCCGTTAAAATATCTTTGCCGATATTAATCCCATTGCTTTTCAGCGCCATGGCCGCGCCAATCGCCATCTCATCGCCATTCGCTGAAAGGATATCGATTTTCTGACCTGATAAAATCCAGTTGTTCATCAGGTTCATTCCGTCTTCACGCATCCATTTCGCGGTGTCCTCCACCACGACATGCATATTAGGATGTTGCGCAATGACCTCTTTTACGCCCTGCGTTCTGAAACGGGTTGCATCATTACTTAATAACCCTTTCATAATCGCAATATTGACCTCTTTTTTATCCTTTACTTTATCAGCAAGATATTGCATTTGCAGGCGACCGGCTTCCACTTCATCACTGCCAATATAACTTACGCCATCACCCATTTTTGAATCACTTGGCAAGCGATTAATATAAATCAGAGGGATTTTCGCAGTACGTGCTGCTGCTGAAATATTTTTTGTTCCCTGAGTATCGACCGGGTTAACAATAATGACATCAACTTTCTGATTAATAAAACTTTGCACCTGGCTCAATTGCTTATCCACAGCTCCTTGCGCATCTTCAAATTGCAGTTTTATGTCTGGGATCGTTTTTGCTTTATCGGCCATATAACTTCGCAGCCGGGACAAAAACACATCATCCATTTGTGCAATACTGACCCCAACTTGCGTAGCGAAAGCATGAGGCGTGATACAGACGAGGGAAAGACAAAGTAAGATGATTTTTTTCATAATGGCATTCCACGTTGTTCTGGTAAGTTTCTCGCAGAGTAAAATGCGATGTTTTTATATACAACTGTTCGTAGGGTAATACTGACAACCTCGGTAAAACGCATTAGCGTTTTTTTCGATTTCGATACATATCAATAGAAACAGCACTGACAATAATTGCACCTTTGATAATATCCTGAATATAAGCATCAACCCCAATAAAGGTAAAGCCGCTTTTAATCAGGCCAAGGATGATAGCACCAATTAACGTACCGGTTATTCTACCGACACCGCCCATCAGGCTACTGCCACCAATCACTGCTGCGGCAATCGCATCAAGCTCATACGACACCCCCATACTGGACTGCCCACTACTCACACGGGCGGCAAGCACTACGCCAGCCAAACCAGACAAGCCACCCGCAATGGTATAAACGATCACCAGATATTTATTAACGTTGATCCCTGAAACCCTGGCAGAGGTCATATTACCGCCAATCGCATACACATACTTACCATAGCGTGTATGTTTAAGTGCAATATGAAAGATAACTGCGACAACTAAAAAGATAATAACCGGCATCGCACCTTGCCCGATAGCCGTGAAGCTGTCTGATAAAAAACTGATGGGATTGCCATGCGTGTAATATTGCGCCAGACCCCGTGCTGAGACCATCATTCCCAGGGTAGCAATAAACGGAGGAATCCCGGTTTTAGTAATCAAGACTCCGTTAATCATGCCACAAATAAATCCGACACCAATACCTGCAATAATCGGCACCGCTGCGGGCATATCCACCAGCGAGGGATACATGGGTGCTATGCTGTCTGCGGTTTGCGCCAGACTGGCGGCGACAACCGCGGTTAAGGCAATCAATGATCCAGAAGAGAGGTCGATCCCCGTGGTGATAATGACTTGCGTTACACCAACCGCAATAATACCGATGATGGATACTTGTAATACAATTAATACCAGCCGATTAGCATTAAGCAAAAAAGACTGATCACGCACAGACCAACCGAAAATTTCAAAAATCAGGGCAATGATGATCATTACCAGAAAAATTCCCGTATCTTTCGGCATTTTTTGTTGAATGCTACCCCATAAAGGAGTTGATTTTTTTATTGGTTCAGCACCCAATTTCATATCGCTCATTTGGCCTTTCCTCTTTATTGCGACGCCAGAGAGAGAATCGTTTCTTGATCCGCCTCTTCTTTGTTCAGGATCCCGGTAATCTTCCCTCCATGCATCACCATCACACGGTCACTTAACCCAAGAATTTCAGGTAATTCTGATGAAACCAGAATGATAGCTACCCCACGATTTGCCAGTTCACTAACCAGCTTATAAATTTCTGCTTTGGCACCCACATCAATGCCACGAGTTGGTTCGTCTAAAATAAGAATTTTTGGTTGCGCCAATAACCAGCGGGCAATCAATACTTTTTGTTGGTTACCGCCGCTTAAGTTATTAATTATCTGATCCATTGTCGGTGTTTTTATATTCAAACGCCGGACTTGTTCCATACAATCCTTTGCCATCTGGACATGGCTCACAAACCCTGCCCGCCCACTGTATTCAGGCATATTCACAATACTCATGTTCTCCAATACCGATAAAACCAGAAACAAACCAGATTTCTTACGATCTTCGGTGAGAAAAGCTAACCCTTGTTCAATTGCGTTAGACGGAGAATTAATGCTAATCGGCACGCCATCAATCAATATCTCACCACTGTCTGCTTTTTCAACACCAAATATTGTTTCCATCACTTCACTTCGTCCGGCACCGACTAATCCCGCTACGCCAAGGATTTCACCTTTACGTAAGGTGAAGCTGATATCTGAGAAGACATTTTTACGGCTTAAATTACGGACGGTTAACACGTCTTCACCAATCGCATTGTTGAATTTTGGGAATAATTGCGTTAATTCTCTGCCGACCATCTGAGTGATAAGCGACTGACGTGAGTAGTTTTCCGTAATATCACTACCAATCCAGTTACCATCTCTGAAGACACTCACTTCATCAGTAATGGAGAAAATCTCGTCCATCTTATGGCTGATATAGATAATGGCTTTACCTTTACTGCGTAAATCACGAATAATTGTAAACAAGTGATCAACTTCAGTTTCGGTTAGTGTTGATGTCGGTTCATCCATAATAACAACATCCGCATCCCATGAAACAGCTTTAGCAATTTCAACCATTTGCTGACCAGCAATGCTCAATTCTCCTACATATTGATCGGGTGAAAGTCGAATGTTTAAAGAACTTAATAAATCACGTGTTTTACTGTTCAGCGAAGAGTGGTCAACCAGACCGTATCTAACCGGTTCTCTTCCCAACCAGATATTTTCCGCCACCGTCATGTAGGGAACTAAGTTAAGCTCCTGGTGGATCATTGAAATGCCACTGCGCATCGCATCTAACGTGTCCGCAAACTCAACCTCTTTTCCTTTAATACGTATTTTCCCGCTGTCCGGACGATAAATGCCAATCAGACATTTCATTAATGTCGATTTACCGGCACCATTCTCACCCATTAATGCATGAACGCTGCCAGATTTTATACGTAATGAAACGTTGTTTAATGCTTTAACACCGGGGAAAAATTTGCTGATCCCCTCAGCTTCAAGCGCCCACGTTGTCATGACAGTCTCCACGTATAAGGGAATAGTGAATATACCCGCCCTCTTTTATGTTGCCGTTACACTGGCGACATACCATTGATTAGGTATATTTTTCACAATGCGATCGGGGTGATACTCATTCTTCTGTACCATTATTTCCCCTGACTCAGCGCGCGGAATCTCCCGAAAAACTGGTCCGCCTATATGGCGATCCATTTTTCTTCTTTCGATGACACTAATGCCGCATCAACCAGGCGCTGAATTTCCCATGCTTCCTTAAAATCAGGGCCAGAAATATCATTTTTAACAATTGACTGAATAAATTCCGCCATTTCAATGGTTTTTAAATCATTAAATCCTAACTGATGACCCGCTGCCGGACAGAAACTGCCGTAAGGCGCATGCTCTGGCCCCGCCACCAGTGTCTGGTAACCTTTATGCCGTCCCTGATTATCCACGCTATAAAACTGTAATTCGTTAAAACGTTCCTGGCTAAAACTCAGCGAACCTTTGGTGCCGCTGATTTCAAAACCAAGCTGCATTTTTCTGCCTGTGGCGACCCAGTTCGCTTCAATATGCCCGCGACACCCACGCGCAAACTTAACAGTGAGACGTGCAATATCATCGACCTGGATGGTTTTTAATACCGGGGAACCAGCAGATTCAGGACGCTGCTTAACCACCGTCTCCAGGTCGGCAGAAACCGCAGTGATCGGCCCCAGAAGAAAACGCGCCATACTCAGAATATGGCTACCAAGATCCGCCACTGCACCTGCGCCACCCGTTGGGTCAAGGCGCCAGGAATAGGGTTCCGTGGCACTGGCCATAAAGTCTTCCGCATGGATCCCTCTGAATCCGGTTATTTCGCCCAGTTCGCCTGAGGCGATCATGGTACGGGCCAGTTTGAGGAGCGGATTTTTAATATAATTAAAGCCGACCTGGGTTTTCACTCCGGCTTTTTCCGCCGCCGCCAGCATCACGCGCGCATCATCACTGTTAGGTGCGACAGGCTTTTCACAATGAACATGTTTCCCTGCGGCAATAGCCTCCAGTGCGTGTTCAAGATGAAAACGATTCGGTGAGGTTATCGAGACCACATGAACCTCAGGATCATGGATCAGCGCTTTCCAGTCCGCAGTATGCCGCCGAATACCGAATTGCAGTGCGGTACGCGCCGCCGCTGCGGCATCAATATCCGCAACCGACACCAAAACAGGATGAATGCCTGGCGTCAAACCCGCCGCCGCCCGATAAGCCATTGCGTGTGATTTACCCATGAACCCGGTGCCAATAATACCAATACCTATTTCTTGCATGTTGTTCACCTTGTACTGATTTGTCATATTCAGGAAATCTTCACCGGCGCCCGGGTTTCCACCGATAATTGCGCCGCATCCGCCAGTTTCAGTGCCATACAGCCATCGTGTGGGGTCACCGGTAACGGTTTACCGCTGCTTACCGCCGTGATGAAGGCGTCCATTTCCAGTCGGTAAGCGTCGGTATAACGCTGCATGAAGAAATCCAGCAATGGCACGCGGCTTTCCGTCTGGTGCGCGGTATATTCGCGCACCGTATTCGCTCGCAGGTTGTCATTCATCAGCATGCCCTGCGAACCAAAAACTTCTATCCGCTGATCGTAGCCATAGACCGCCTGCCGACTACAGTTGATGTGGCACTGTTTTCCACTGGCTGTGTGCATTTGCACCATAACGGTATCGTAGTCGCCGAGCGCTTCCAGCTCAGGCGCAAACATTCGGCTGCCGGAGGCATAGACTTCAACCGGATCTTCGCCCAATAACCAGCGCGCCATATCAAAGTCATGAATCACCATATCGCGGAAAATGCCCCCCGAATGTTTCAGATATTCAGCCGGGGCAAGGCCGGGATCCCGGCTGGTGATAATGACCTGATGCAGTTCGCCAATATCACCCTCACCCAGTCGCCGCTTAATCTCAGCGGCGCTCGGATCAAAACGGCGATTAAACCCCAGCATGACCGGAATATTCAGTTTCTTCAGTTCCTGCTCAGCGGCTTTAGCACGTGTAATATCTAAATCAACCGGTTTTTCACACAGTATTGCCTTACCTGCGGCGGCGGCACGCAACATCAGATCGACATGCGTATCGGTCGGCGTACCAATGATGACCGCATCAATCGCCTTATTATTGATGACTTCCAGCGGATCACTCAGGGCACGCCCGCCGAATGCCGCAGCTAACGTCTGTGCGTTACTCAGGATCGGGTCCACCACCGCCACTAATTCGGCGGCGGGATGTCGGGAAATATTTTCGGCATGAACACGTCCGATGCGACCGGCACCCAGGACAGCAACGTTAATCATGGTTTACCTCGATAATGTTGATTACATGGAAAGTCATGTTTTACTGTGCCTGCCCTGGCGCATCACGTTCATGCAAGACCCCGGGATTAACCACCAGGCTATGATCGAGTTCACCATTGAAATAGTTGATAATATTCGTCGCTGCCGACACCGACATCCGCATAGCGGCCTCAGCGGTCAAACCGGCAGAATGTGGACTCAGGATCAATCTGTCAGCAACATGCAAGAGCGGCGAATTCATGTCCGGCGGCTCCTCACACAGCACATCTAAACCAGCGCCGGCGATACGTCCTTCCTGCAGCGCTTCAGCCAACGCCTGTTCATCAATGAGCCCGCCCCGCGCGGTGTTAATCAAAATGGCGGAAGGTTTCATTACACTCAGCGCCGCACGATCAATCAGCGGTTTATCCCCAACCAATGGCAGATGAACCGTTACCGCATCCGCCATACGCAGACCATCGGCAATATTGGTAACACGGGTAACGCCATGCTCAGCAAACAGTTGATCGGGTAGCCATGGATCGTACGCCAGTACCGACATCGTAAAGCTGCGCGCCAGCCGCGCCACCTCTCGGCCAATACGACCAAAACCCAATACCAACAGTGTTCGTCCGGCGATTTCGATTGCCGAGAAACTATTGCGGCAATCCCAGTGGCCATTACGGATGCTTTTATCGTAGTGGCAAACCTGTTTAGCAAGTGCGAGCAACAGCGTGAGCGTATGCTCTGCAACAGATAATGAATTCACATCTCCGACAATGGTCAGCGGGATGTGACGGGCGCTCAATGCGGCAACATCGACAGAGTCAACCCCCACGCCATGGCGCGAGACCATCTGTAAATGGGTGCCAAGGGCAATTTCCCGCGCGGTTAATGGCTGGGTGCGAATCAGTAATGCATCGGCCTTATGTATCAACGGGCTATAGCTGGCAACACTGACGTCTTCAACCAAATCAACCGTGATATTGGGCGCAGCGTGTAACACGGCCAGTCCCGCGTCATGAATTTTTCCGGCGACAAGAACATGTGGCATATCAGTATCCTCCGCCGCTGGAAACAGGCTGACTGCCGGTAACCGGTTTATCGGTCAGTTGCCGGAATCGCTGTACACTCCCGGCAGACGCTGAGCGCAATAACTGAACGTCATTTGATACGGTGACAAAATCAAAGCCCCATTGCACCGCTCTGGCGGCATAATCCGGCGTACCATTGTGCAACCCGGCTTTGATACCCGCAGCATGAGCCCGCGAAAGGATATGCTTAATTGTCTCAACGATTTCCGGTTCCTCACGATCAAAACCGGTCCGAAAACGGCGCCCTGTGAGCCCCAGGGTTAAATCAGCAGGACCAATATAAATGCCATCCAGTCCGGGGGTTTCTACGATTTGATCAATATTTGCCACGGCGTCCGCCGTTTCAATCATGGCAAAACAGAGGATTTCGTTATCCGCATGGTCACCATAATCAGCGCCTGCGGCGATGTTGGCGCGAGTGGGACCAAAACTCCGCACACCCGTTGGCGGATAACGGACACAGGACACCAATTCTCGCGCCTGATCAGCGTTATTGATCATCGGGCAGATAATGCCATAGGCACCGGCATCCAATGACTTCATGATGATGCCTGGATCCAGCCAGGGAACGCGCACCAGTGGCGTTACATCGCTGGCGCGCATTGATTGCAACATTATTGTCGCTGCCTCATAACCCACCAGACCATGCTGGATATCAATGGTTATCGCGTCATAGCCTTGCCCCGCCATGATTTCAGCGGTAAACGAATTCGCCACCGATAGCCATCCATTAAGCACCGGGTGACCAGCGGACCAGATTTTTTTTATGTTATTCGCTTTCATTTCATCCCCTTACAGCACAACTTGCGCCAGTTTGACATTCATATAGTCATGAATGCCTTCAGTGCCACCTTCTCGTCCCATCCCGCTGGCTTTGATCCCGCCAAAGGGCACTTCGGCCGCCGCAAGGGCGTAACTATTAATCCCTACCATCCCGGCCTCAAGGTGCGCAATGACGTTACGAATACGTACCGGATCACGAGTGAAGGCATAAGCGGAGAGCGCGAAATCACAGTTATTAACCCGAGGCCATAACGTATCTTCATCACTGAATGTAGTGATGGCGGCAATCGGGCCAAAATTCTCTTCGGCAAGCGCCAGCGCGTCATCGGGGAGATCACTGATAACCGTCGGCGCATAAAAATAGCCGCCGTTGTACTCAATCCGCTGTCCTCCCGTCACGATGGTTCCCCCTTTACTGCGCGCATCCGCCACGATCGCTTCAATGGCCGCCAGCCGCCGGGGATTAATCAGAGGCCCCATACCGGTACCTTCGTCTAATCCGTATCCGACCTTGATCTTTTCAGCTCGCCGGGCAAACCCCTCGACAAAGGCATCTTTTATACTTTCATGGACATAAAACCTGTCGGCCGTCACGCAAACCTGGCCGCAATTTGCAAATTTGGTGGCGACCGAAAGGTCAAGAACCTGCTCAATATCCGCATCGGCGAACACTAAAACCGGGGCGTTGCCACCCAGTTCCATACTGAGGCGTTTAACCGTCTCCGCCGAGTCACGGATCATTTGCTGGCCCAGAGAGGTAGATCCGGTCAGCGACACTTTTTTAACCGCTGGCGAATGAATTAATGGTTGGTAGGTTTCTGCTGTGGCGCCAATGACCAGATTCGCCACACCCGCCGGAACACCCGCGTTTTTCAAACATTGAAAGATCATCATGGCGCAACCGGGGACTTCACTCGAAGGGCGCAGCACCACCGAACATCCTGCCGCTAACGCGGGAGCAACCTTGCGGGCAATCAGTACAACCGGGAAGTTCCACGCCGTGAAGGCGGCCACCACACCGACCGGCTCATGCACAATTTCACAGCGCCCCCCCGGGACACGGCTTTCCACAATGCGGCCGTAAATACGCCGGGCTTCTTCGGCATACCAAGTGAACTGGTCAATCGACAGCGCCCATTCGCGCTTTGCCTGGGCAATCGGTTTGCCACTTTCCTGAGAAATCACCGTGGCCACATCCGCCGTAACGTTGCGCATTTCATCAGCAACCTTGTGCAGGATATCTGCTCGCTCCCAGGCGGGAGTCGCGCGCCAGATAGCCAAACCCTGTTCAGCACTGCGAATGGCCTTCAGTGTATCTCGTGTCGAAGCCCCGCATATTTTGCCCAGTAATTGGCCATTTCCGGGGTCGGTCACACAAATAGTTTCTGTACTCTGTCCCTTACACCATTCTCCGTTAATAAACTGCCCAAAGTTGCTGTACATGATGACGTGTTCCTTCGACGGTTATATTCCTGCACGCATCCTCAGAAGCGGTGCAACACGTTGGTTTAGTAAACACTGAGCGTATGACTAAGACAGAATCACGCTCACCGGCGTGCTGCCAAAACATCATTAATTGCAATCATAGGTTCATAGCAATAAAAGTTGCAACCGCTCGATTACCACGGAATATCTGCGGGGAGAATGTTTTTTTAACCACAAAAAACAAATAGATATATGAAAAAACGGGGTGAAATTTTGCGTGATAACGCGATATTTGAATTTGTTTTTTTAGAGATGTATCACATTTGTTAATAAGAAATTACCAAATTGGTATCTGAATGCGCTAAGTTTTGTTGCAAGATTATTTGAAATGCAATTTTAGTTGCTATAGGTTAGCGCTTGAGGCGATCAGGTCGTCATCTCTCCACGGGAGAGTCGCTGTTCGTCCGGTTATTCGTCATTCCTCATTCATGGCATTCAGGTGACTTTTGGGGATGCAAATAAAAGGCAAAATGGCTTTATGGCAAATATGAACAAAAATGAGGCGATACCTCTGCCTCACGAGAATTATGAACAAGTCGTCAATGATATTGCATCACGTTATTCCCAGTTGTCGGATCGTTTCCAACAGGCAGCACGGTATATCACGCAAAATCCCACGACGGTGGCGCTGGAATCAATTAATGCGATTGCCGCCAAATGTGGTATGCATCCTTCCGTGCTGGTGCGTTTTGCTCAGTTGTTTGGTTACAGTGGTTTCAAGCAGATGCAGAGTGTGTTTCAGACTCGATTAGCCACCTCCGCGCCGGGATATAATGAACGGATCACTGCGCTGGAAAGCGATTTACGTAAAAACGATGAAAAAGGCAGTCTGGGTTTCTTACAGAGTTTGGTTATTCGGGATATTGCAACATTGCAGGAACTCTTGACCAATATTACCGAGCATGATCTCGATAAAACCGCGCTGTTATTAAAGAATGCGCCAACAATTTATATTGCCGGGCAATTACGTTCAGAGCCCATCGCCCTGTTGATGCGCTATTTATTGACCATGCTTAATCGAAAAGTTGTATTACTCGATTCCGCCGGTGGTCTTGCGCCCCATATGGCGATGAATATGACTCAGGATGATGTGTTGATCGCCATCGCGTTTCGCCACTATGCCAAAGAAGTGATCAACATTGCCGATATTGCTAATGATAAGTCGGTCTCTGTGGTGTCAATCACCGACAGTGTGCTGTCCCCGTTAGCTAAAAATTCAGCGGTTCTTTTTACCATTCCTGAAGAAGAATACAGTTTTTCGCGTTCTCTCGCGGCCCCGGTTTGCCTTGGACAATGTATTGCCATGGCGCTGGCAGCGGTTCTTCATCCGGAAAAAGAGCAACCCAGATTAGAAACGCTGCAGGAACGAGAAAAACGAGTAGACAGTGATCGTAAACGAGAGCAAACGCGAAGCATTTAGTACTGAAATCACTACTCTGGTATGCGTTAACTCTTTTTAGTGTCATCGTTTATTTCACGATGACGTGTTTGCTGTTTATTACTACCCGTTTCAGCAGGTCAATATCAACCCAGGTTGGGTGGTAAATACGCAACATGATCAGAGTGAGTGAATGACTATGTCTAACATCCGTTGTACTACAGCACAGGCTATTGTTCGGTACCTCAGTAACCAATTCACCGAGATAGAAGGCGAACGCGTGCCGCTATTTCCTGGTGTATTCGGTATTTTTGGCCATGGAAATGTCACCTGTCTGGGCGAGGCCCTGGAAGCAGTACAGGATAGTCTGCCGACATGGCGTGGCCAAAATGAACAATCAATGGGATTTGCCGCTGTCGGTTTCGCCAAAGCGATGGTTCGCCGACAAATCATGGTAGTAACCGCATCCATTGGCCCTGGCACCACCAACTTGCTTACCGCGGCCGGTGTGGCACATACCAGTCGCCTGCCGCTACTGATGCTGTGCGGCGATGCTTTCGCACGCCGCCATCCTGACCCGGTTATGCAGCAAGTGGAACATTTTAATGATCCCACGCAAACCGTAAATGATGCATTCAAAGCTGTTTCTCGTTACTGGGATCGAATCACTTATCCCGAGCAAATTCTCTCTTCCCTGCCCCAGGCCGTTGCGACCCTACTCGATCCTGGCGATTGCGGCCCGGCATTTCTTGGGCTGTGCCAGGATGTTCAGGAAATGGCCTGGGATTTCCCTGAGGCTTTTTTCGCACCTAACATTCATCATATTCCACGCCCACGGCCGGATCAGTACCTGCTTGCCAGAGCGGCGGAATGTCTGTTGCGCGCCAAACGTCCACTGATCATTGCGGGCGGAGGCGTGCGCTATTCTCAGGCTGAAGATGCGCTGGCGCATTTTGCCGCTGCACACAATATTCCGATTGTCGAAACTATCGCCGGGAAAGGTGCATTCACACACGATCATCCAATGCACATGGGGCCTGTTGGTATTTTAGGGTCAACATCAGCCAATGCGCTGGCCGGCAAAGCAGATGTCGTCATCGCCGTTGGTACACGCCTGATGGACTTTGTGACCGGCTCGTGGACTGTTTTTGCGCCGAAATCCCAGTTTATCGCGATAAATGCCGCGCGTTTTGATGCCAACAAGCATTTTTCCATCCCATTGGTCTGCGATGCCCGCGAAGGTATCGTGGAACTCGACAACCGCTTACATGGCTGGCAAGCCGATACCGCCTGGCTGGAACGCGGCCGCCAGGATTTCGCTGCATGGAACACATTAATAGCCGAGAAACAAATCCGTACCACCAACGATGTACCAACCTATGCGCAGGTTGTCGGGGTCGTCAACAGCATAGCTGCCCCGGAAGACTACATTATCAGTGCAGCGGGCGGGTTGCCGGGTGAATTAGTCAAAGGCTGGAAAGTAAAAAATGCCGGTACCTTTGATTGTGAGTTTGGTTTTTCATGCATGGGTTATGAGATATCAGCGGGCTGGGGCGCGGCCATGGCAAACGGTAAGCGCGAGGTGTTTGTCATGATTGGTGACGGAACCTACATGATGATGAACTCAGATATTTATTCGAGTGTGTTGTCGGGCCATAAAATCACCCTTCTGGTTTGCGATAACGGCGGCTATGCGGTTATCAACCGCCTGCAAAATGCCAAAGGCGGCGCTTCATTCAACAATTTACTTAAGGATTGCCGCGTCAAAGAACCTTTCCCGGTTGATTTCGTCGCGCATGCCAAATCAATGGGCGCCCACGCCCGTAGCGTGTCCACGCTGGATGAATTTGAGGCCGCGCTGAAATGGGCGAGATCGAATGATCGCACTACGGTGATCAGTATCGTGACCCATCCGTATTCATGGACGCCAGGTGATGCATGGTGGGATGTTGGCGTACCCGAAATCAGTGCGCGCGAAAGTGTGAATGAAGCCCGCAAAGAACATGAAGAAGGCCGCAAAAAACAACGTATCGGTATTTAACCGTCTGGAGATCAAACATGGCATTAAAAGCAAAACTCGGTATCGCCCCTATCGCCTGGACAAATGATGATCTACCACAACTGGGCGGGGATACCTCGCTGGAAACGTGCTTATCGGAAAGCCACCTTGCCGGATTCCTGGGTGTGGAAACCGGAGGCAAATTCCCGAAGACCAGTCAGGCGCTAAAACCACAGTTGAAGGAATATCATCTGCAACTGGTCTCCGGGTGGTACTCAGGAACCTTGCTGGATAATGATGTAGAAGCAGAAAAAGCAAAAGTATTATCACAACTGCAATTATTTAAAGAATGCGGCGCCGCCTGCCTGGTGTATGGCGAAACCGCCGGTACGATTCAAAATCGACAAGATATCCCGCTTAATCAGCGGCGCCGGCTGACGGATGAACAAATTCGTATTTATGGTGAGAAACTCACACAATTTGCCAGTTTTTGCGCGGATTTCGGTGTTCCGCTGGCATTTCATCATCATATGGGGACCGCCATTGAAGATGAACATGATATAGACCGTTTAATGGCGGCGACCGGCCCTGCTGTCGGTTTGTTGTTTGATAGCGGACATCTGGTTTTTGCCGGTGTCGATCCGTTACAGATTTTAGAAAAACACGGCACACGCATTAATCATGTCCATACCAAAGATGTGCGCGCCCCTGTTATGCAATCCTTAAAACGTGATCATGACTCATTCCTCGATGCCGTACTGAAAGGCGTCTATACCGTTCCGGGCGATGGCTGCATTGACTTTGACGCTATCGTCCATAAGCTGGCAAGCATCGGTTATCAGGGATGGTTTGTGGTTGAAGCCGAGCAAGACCCGGCTAAAGCGCCGCCTTATGAATATGCCTGCATTGGTTACGAAACGTTGAAGAAATCATTAACCGGGGCCGGGTATACGCTGCAGGAAAACGCATGACTGATCAGAAGAAAATCATCAGTGGCCAGCCATCGCTGATGGGCAAGTAGGCGGCAACGGCAGCAATTACCCTCCGGCATAGCCGGAGGGTAATTGCTGCGCCTATAAGGCTCTGTTACCCGCCGCGCCCTAACAGGCGCATACGATCTGACATTTGCATCAAACTCCGTTACTTACGGCCCGTAAACCGGCTGCCCGGGTAAGGGATTGATAACTGCTCGCCCATTTTATACTCTTCAAGTTGGTGCTTTATGTATTCCTGGATACGGGCTGTATTTTTACCCACGGTATCAACGGAATACCCCCAGCACCAACACTCTCTCTTTCTGTATTTGAATTTCGGATCACCAAACTGCTCATAAAGCATCAGGCTACTTTTTCCCTTCAGGTATCCCATAAAAATTGACACACTTATTTTCGGGGGGATCTCCACAAGCATGTGGATGTGTTCCATGCAGCACTCCGCCTCCAGAATGTTCACATTCTTCCATTCGCATAACATCCTTAATATGCTGGCTATTGCCCTACGTTTTTATCCATAGAACACCTGCCTTCGGTACTTCGGTGTAAAAGCTCTGTGATATTTACAGTTCCAGCGGGTTTGCGCTAAGCTCTTTTCGTCCCCCATTGGGACCCCCTTTCGATTTCTTGTTTAACGTTTGCCGTTGCCAGACCGCAAGGTGTTTTAACAAATCAAAAGGGGTTTTTATCAACGACTCATAGCTGAAAGCTTTACGGAACTCCCAGCCTGGCCAGGGGTTTTCTGTGCACAAAAAGCGCGCTTCCCTCACGCGGGGGAAGCGCAAAAACTACGCCGGATTGCTGCTATCGCCGGCCAACAGTTTGTCGAGTTGGTCGCCGCCAACATGCCGAAAATCCTGCCCTTTAACAAAATAGAAGATGATTTCACAGATATTCTGACAGCGATCACCGATACGTTCGATGGCACGGGCGCAGAACAAAGCGGTTAATACGCTGGGAATGGTGCGTGGATCTTCCATCATATAGGTCATCAATTGGCGGACAATACCTTCATACTCCTGGTCGACCTTTTTATCTTCACGGTAAATATGGATGGCGGCGTTAAGATCCATCCGGGCAAAGGCATCGAGCACATCATGCAACATTTGCACCGTGTGATGACCCAATGATTCGAGGCTCACCAGTAGCGGTTGATGTTGCTGGCTGAATTTTTCCAACGCGGTGCGGCTGATTTTTTCCGCCACATCGCCAATGCGTTCCAGTTCAGAGATGGTTTTGATGATAGCCATCACCAAACGTAAATCACTGGCGGCGGGCTGACGTTTGGCAATAATACGGACACAGGACTCATCAATATCGACTTCCATCATATTGACTTGCTGATCACCATCAATCACCTGCTGCGCCAGTTCACCGTCCTGATTATGCATCGCCGTAATGGCATTCGTCAGTTGCTGTTCAACCAACCCGCCCATAATCATTACCTGAGTGCGGATATGCTCCAGCTCAGCATTGAACTGGCCGGAGATGTGTTTGTTCAGATTAAGGTTATCCATGGAAATCTCCTGTCAGATCAACCGTAACGGCCAGTAATATAATCTTCTGTTTGCTTCTGGAATGGCTTGGTGAACAATGTATCGGTATCGCTGAATTCAATTAATTCGCCCAGATACATAAATGCCGTATGATCGGAACAACGTGCCGCCTGTTGCATATTATGTGTCACGATAACGACGGTGTAATCCTGCTTTAACTCGGTAATCAGCTCCTCAATGCGCCCGGTCGAGATGGGATCGAGCGCTGAGCAAGGTTCATCCAGCAACAAGACTTCAGGCCGAATCGCAATGCCGCGCGCAATACACAGACGCTGTTGTTGACCACCCGAAAGACTGTAGCCACTCTGGTGCAACTTATCTTTGGTTTCATTCCACAGCGCAGCTTTACTCAATGCCCACTGTACGCGCGCATCCATATCAGCTCGCGACAACTTTTCAAACAGGCGCACGCCAAAGGCGATATTGTCATAAATCGACATCGGAAATGGCGTCGGTTTCTGAAACACCATGCCGACGCGAGCACGCAATAACGCAATGTCCTGACTTGCGGTCAGAATGTTTTCACCATCTAACAAAATCTCCCCTTCTGCATGCTGTTCAGGATAGAGCGAAAACATTTTGTTAAAAGTGCGTAATAACGTCGACTTGCCGCAACCTGACGGGCCAATAAATGCTGTCACCTGGTTTTTTGCAATCGCCATATTGATGTTTTTCAGCGCATGGAATTTTCCGTAATAAAAATTCAAATCACGAACCTGAATTTTATCGGAATGCGGGTTAACCATACTCATTCTCTTTCTCTCATGTTCAGCGCCACCATGGCCGCACCTGAAAATTAATCTTTGCTCTTAGCAAAAATCACTCGTGCCAAAATATTCAGTAACAGAACACACAGTGTGATCAGCAATACGCCCGCCCAGGCCAGGCTTTGCCACTCGGCAAACGGGCTCATGGCGAATTTGAAGATAGTGACGGGCAGGTTGGCCAACGGCTGCATCATGTCGGTACTCCAGAACTGATTCGACAATGAGGTAAATAGCAGTGGCGCTGTTTCCCCCGCAATGCGCGCGATCGCCAGCAATACGCCGGTTAAGATGCCCGATACGGAGGCCTTCAGGGTGATGGCGGAAATCATCTTCCACTTCGGGGTGCCTAACGCGTATGCCGCTTCGCGCAAACTATCAGGCACCAGCTTCAGCATATTCTCGGTGGTACGGATAACGATAGGGATCTGCAATAATGCCAGCGCGATGACGCCTGCCCAGCCCGAGAAATGTTGCATTTGCGCCACCACCAGGGTGTAGACGAACAGTCCGACCACAATCGAGGGCGCGGAGAGCAAGATATCGTTAATAAAGCGGATAATTTCCGCCATCCATGATTTTCGGCCATATTCCGCCAGATAAATCCCCGCCATAATACCCAATGGCGTCCCTACCACTGTGGCCCAAAAAATCAGTAAACCGCTACCGGCAATGGCGTTCGCCAAACCACCACCCGCCGTATTCGGCGGCGGCGTCATTTCGGTAAACAATGACAGTGTTAAGCCATCGATCCCTTTGCTCACCGTGGTAAACAGGATCCAAACCAGCCAGAACAAACCAAACGCCATGGTTAACAGGGAAAGTGTTAAAGCAATTTTATTTTTGCTACTGCGCCAGGCCTGCATTTTACGTCGTGACGCTTCCAGCCCGGTACGAGTCTGCATTTCCGGCGTGGTCATGTGCGCGCCCCTTCACTTTTCGCCAACCGTAAAATCATCAGCTTAGAAATCGCCAGTACGATGAACGTAATCACGAACAGAATCAGGCCAAGCTCCATCAAAGCAGCAACATGAACGCCCGACTCGGCTTCTGCAAATTCGTTAGCTAAGGCGGAGGTGATGCTGTTGCCTGGCATATACAATGAAATACTGTCGAGCTGGTAAGTGTTGCCAATGATGAAGGTCACCGCCATGGTTTCGCCCAACGCCCGGCCAAGCCCCAGCATCACACCGCCAATTACACCATTTTTGGTGAACGGCAGAACAATACGCCAGATGACTTCCCAGGTCGTGCAACCAATACCGTAAGCGGATTCTTTCATCATCACGGGTGTTTGTTCAAAGACATCACGCATTACCGAAGCAATGTAAGGAATGATCATAATGGCGAGGATCACCCCGGCCGCCAGAATACCGATACCAAATGCGGGCCCGGTAAACAGCGCGCCGACGATCGGGATAGTGGATAACACCTCCCCGACAGGGGCCTGAAAATAGGTAGCAAACAGTGGGGCAAAAACAAACAATCCCCACATGCCATAAACAATGCTGGGGATTGCCGCCAACAGCTCAATGGCCACCCCCAGCGGGCGACGCAGCCAGTTGGGCGCTAATTCGGTTAAAAACAGCGCAATGCCGAAGCTCACCGGCACAGCAATAAGTAATGCAATCAGTGAGGTAACAATGGTGCCATACACCGGCACCAGCGCACCAAACTGTTCGTTAGGCGCATCCCACTCTTTGGTCCACAGAAAGGAAAAACCAAATTTCTGCAAACTCGGCCAGGAAGAGATAACCAGAGATACGATGATGCCGCCGAGCAATAAAAGCACAATCAGCGCAGCAAGTTTGACCAGTGCGCTGAAAATAAGATCGCCTTGTTTTCCCGGGGCTTTGAATGTCGGCTTTGATACGGCCATAAAATTCCCGTCGTTAAATTTTAAGGGGCGGCATGCGCCGCCCGATTGTCACGGAGTCAATCAATCCTGCCGTACCTGCTCTGTCAATACAATGCTTTACCGCTACTATCTTTAATCGTGGTTTTCCATGCCGCACGAATCTGATCGGTCACCGTGGCAGGCAACATCGCGTAATCTAAATCCGTCGCGGTTTGCGCGCCGCCTTTATACGCCCAGTCAAAAAATTTCAGCACTTCCGCGCCCTTGTCAGCATTGGCTTGTTGCTTATAAATCAGGATGAAGGTGGTTGAGGTGACAGGCCAGGCATTCTCGCCTTTCTGGTAAGTCAGGTCCTGAGCAAACGTTTTGCTCCAGTCGGCGCCTTTCGCTGCATTACTGAAGGTTTCTTGTGTTGGGCTCACGGGCTGGCCATCCGCATCCACCAGTTTGGTGTAAGCCAGTTTATTCTGTTTAGCGTAGGCGTATTCGACGTAACCAATCGCACCGGGTAACCTTTGTACAAATGCGGCAACACCGTCATTACCTTTACCGCCTAAACCGGTTGGCCAGTTTACCGTATTGCCTTTACCGATTTTGCTGTTCCAGTCCGCATTCACTTTGGTGAGATAGCTGGTGAAGACAAACGAAGTTCCTGAACCATCTGCCCGACGCACCACCGCGATATTGGTATCCGGCAATGTTACACTTGGGTTTAGTTTAGCAATGGCCGGGTCATTCCATTTTTTTATTTTACCCAGATAGATATCGCCAACGGTTTGACCATCAAGGGTCAGTTGCCCGGACTGAATACCGGGCAGGTTTACCGCCAGCACTACGCCACCAATGACCGTCGGAAACTGGAACAACCCATTTTTTTGCAGATCTTCATCAGACAACGGCGCATCAGAGGCGCCAAAATCCACGGTTTTGGCAATAATTTGTTTAACGCCACCGGAAGATCCAATGCCCTGATAGTTAACTTTACTGCTGGTTGCTTGTTGATACCCTGCTGCCCACTTGGCATATACCGGTGCCGGGAATGTGCCGCCAGCACCTGTCAGGTCAGTGGCTGCAAAGGCAGAACCCGCGCTCAAAACCAGCGTTGCTGCAACAATTCGGACTACGGAGCTACGCATCAGTGTCATATTCCCTCCAGGGGAGTAAAGGTCAGGCTGAATGCCCTTTTAGTATGAATGAGTATTGCTGTTGATGGGAAAATAGGACAGTTTAATGACAGCCAAATGTACAAAATATGACATTTTTATGACAATGATATCCCTGAACTTAGCGATCAACAGTGAACACGCATCGACATGGGATTCAGGTTGTTAAACTGTCCTGAATGGAGAGCATCGGTAAAAAGACGTTTTAATTTAGCGGGGAGAGAAACAAGCGCCTCCAGAAGAAAAAGGCACTATCAATGCGCTTAAAGAGCCGGTTACAGCGTGGCAAAATCGCCCGCTGTACCGAGTCTGAGCGGGAAATGCTTATGTCGTGTCAGTTATGCAGAATTATTTACCTGGTCTACACTGAGTATGGCTTAACGTTACAGCAAGCAGATCTTTTGGCATATGCACACAATAAGCGGGCGTACCTCTTTCAAAGCGCCATCCTTCTGCCAGTCCACCAGCATCCACAGTATCAAAACCAAAAGCATCATACAGCATGCTCACTATTTTTTTCCCTTCGGAATCATCCCCTGCCACTGGCAAAGCTCGTCTGGAAGGGCTTCCCAAAGGCAAACCATCGCTTTCCAGTTGCGTCATGGGGATAGCATTAAATGCCTTTGTTATTTTTGCCTCTGGCAGGCAGGAAGCCATAAGTTCACTGGTTGTTGTTTGTTGGGAATCAAGCGTTTCAACCTGACCATCCCGTTCAGGATAATAATTAACAGCATCAATCACCTGTTTTCCCCGTAGAGATGCGAACGGAAGTTGCCCGATAGCGCTTAGAGGCACAGCGATAACAATAATATCACCAAACACAGCCGCATCGCTGGCACTCCCTACCTCACACCCAATCATTGGGCGAAGGCTAAACAGCGTTTTCGGGTCACGAGAATTACTGAGCATAACCTTATGTCCGGCTTTAATTGCAAGTCTGCCAACGGCTCGGCCAACAAAACCCGCACCTATAATACCGATTTTCATTATTTTTCCCTCTTTCTTTGCAAATGAGAGAAGAACTTATTTCATTACACATTGATGATAAAGCGTGTTATTTACCATAGATAAACAACAAAATGAGGTTAATCGTGGACAGACTAACCAGCATGAGTATTTTTGTGAAAGCTGCCGAACTTGGTTCCTTTGCTGCAGCGGCAGATATGTTAAAAATATCCCCACAAATGGTAGCTAAAAACGTTGCGTGGCTTGAAGCTCGGCTAGGCGCCAGATTACTGAATCGTACTACTCGTCGTCAAAGCCTGACCGATATCGGACGTAACTACTACGATAGATGTAAAATTGTACTGACAGAGGCTGAGGCGGCAGATACAGTCGCGCTTGAAATGAAAGTATCTCCTTCAGGTATCATCCGGGTTAATGCACCAGTAACCTTTGGTTCAAACTCCCTGCCTCCTTTCATTACGCGTTATCTCGCTGAATATCCCGGCACAGAAATCGAACTGACATTAAGTGATCGTATCGTCGATCCTGTCGATGAAGGATTTGAAGTCATCATCCGGATAGGTGAGCTTGCTGATAGTTCGATGATTGCATGGCCTCTACGCCCTTATCGGCTTATCACCTGTGCCTCACCAGATTACATAGCAAAAGCAGGTGTGCCAGAAACGCCATCAGATCTTATTCATCATTCCTGCCTTGTTTACGGTATCTGGTCGCCTTCTATGCCTTGCCGTTGGATTTTCCACAGAAATAATAAAGCGGAAGAAATAAAACCAAAAGGACGATTTCGTTCAAATGACTGGCAAACCCTTCTGCATGCAGCAATAGATGGTTATGGCATAACACTGGGACCCGAAGATATATTAAGAAATGAAATCCAGAAAGGTAGCCTTGTACAGATATTACCTCAATATGATGGACCAGTCCGCCCTATGCATATTTTATTACCCGCCGGGCTGAGACCAACGATTAAAATAAGAAGTTTTATTGATGCTCTCAGAAAAAATTTTGGCATCTGAAATGAAGGAATAATTTTAGTTTCTGGCCAGGCGCAGACGATGCCTTCGGCCTGTGAGACAATATGAGACTCAAGCTCAGTGTCAAATAATGTGTTCAGGGTGTCTGCATCCGGTATTCCCTGTAGGGAATACCGGATTTTATCTTAATAACTATTTTGTCATCCCACAGGTAAAATCTCTGGGATATAACCACTATTCAACCGTAACCGATTTCGCCAGATTACGGGGTTGATCGACATCGGTGCCTTTAATCAACGCGACATGATAAGCAAGAAGTTGCAGTGGCACGGTATAAAATATCGGTGCTATTACTTCTTCTACATGCGGCAGGGAAATGATACGCATGCCTTCACCATCACTGAAACCCGCGTCCTGATCAGCAAACACATACAGTAATCCGCCACGAGCGCGGACTTCCTCAATGTTCGACTTCAGCTTTTCCAGCAGTTCATTATTCGGTGCAATAATGATCACCGGCATATCCGCATCGATCAGCGCCAGTGGGCCGTGCTTTAATTCCCCGGCAGCATATGCCTCGGCATGGATATAGGAGATTTCTTTCAGCTTCAGCGCTCCTTCCATGGCAATGGGGTATTGATCGCCACGTCCGAGGAACAGGGAATGATGTTTATCAGAGAAATCTTCTGCAAGGTTTTCAATCAGTTTATCTTGCGACAGCATTTGCTCAATGCGGCTCGGCAACGCCTGTAACGCATGGACAATATCATGCTCAACCTGCGCCTTCATGCCCTTCAGGCGACCCATTTTCGCCACCAGCATCAACAGTACGGTTAACTGCGTCGTGAAAGCTTTGGTTGAAGCCACACCGATTTCCACGCCTGCTTTGGTCATCAACGCCAGGTCAGATTCACGTACCAGTGAAGAGCCGGCAACATTACAGATAGCCAGTGAGCCGAGATATCCCAGTTCTTTTGACAACCGCAATGCCGCCAGAGTGTCGGCGGTTTCCCCCGATTGGGAGAGGGTGATCAACAAGCTGTTTTTACGTACGGCTGATTTGCGGTAGCGAAATTCTGAGGCAATTTCCACATCGCACGGCACATTAGCCAGCGATTCAAACCAGTAGCGTGAAACCATGCCTGAATTATAGGACGTCCCACAGGCAATGATCTGGATATGTTCAACCTGCGCCAGCAATGCGTCAGCCTGCGGCCCCAGTTCAGATAAATCTACCTCACCATGGCTGAAGCGCCCATTAAGGGTGCTTTTAATGGCCATAGGCTGTTCATAAATTTCTTTCTGCATGTAGTGACGATAAATGCCTTTGTCGCCGGCATCGTACTGCATGCTGGATTCGATTTCAGCGCGCTGTACAACTTCGCCCTGGCGATTGACAATGGTGACGTCACGACGGGTGATTTCGGCAATATCACCTTCTTCGAGGTAGATAAAGCGCCGGGTCACTGGCAATAACGCCAGTTGATCGGAGGCGATAAAGTTTTCCCCTACCCCACAACCAATGACCAACGGGCTACCGGAACGCGCGGCAACCAACACCGAAGGATCACGACTGTCCATAATGACCATGCCATAAGCCCCGCGGAGTTGTGGAATGACACGCATCACTACAGCGCGTAATGAACCACCCTGCTTTTTTTGTTCCCAGTGAATCAGATGCGCCACCACTTCGGTGTCCGTTTCTGAAACAAAGTGATAACCACGCTCAATCAGCTGTGCCCGTAAGGGTTCATGGTTTTCAATAATGCCATTATGCACAATGATAATATGTTCAGAGATATGCGGATGTGCATTCGCTTCTGAGGGCTCACCATGTGTTGCCCAACGCGTATGTGCAATCCCCGTCCCTCCCGTCAACGGATGTTCCGCCACGGCTTCCGCCAGTTTTTGTACTTTACCCAGGCGGCGAATCCGCGTGGTATGACCATGGCTGTCCACCACGGCCAACCCTGCGGAGTCATAACCGCGATACTCCAGACGGCGCAAACCTTCCAGCAGAATTTCTGCGACATCCCGTTGCGCTACTGCGCCAACAATTCCACACATAGCTATATTCCTGACTTAACGGCGCCTGAGCGCCATATGCGTTGTCATATGACCTGATTACCGGTGATTTCCGGTTCCCCGAGCCTGGTAGAGAAGGGGATTATTGTTATATTTCCCGTCACAGGGCTTGCCCTGCCCGGGTAATGAAACTGAACTATTTCTTTTTCACTGGACGTTGCCAGCCGGCTTTATGATTTTGTTCCCGACGGTTATAGGCCAGATGATTTGCAGGAATATCAGTCATTACGGTGGTACCGGCAGCGATAGTTGCCCCTTTCGCCACGGTCACCGGAGCAATCAACTGACTGTCCGATCCAACAAAAACATCATCGCCGATAATGGTTTTCGATTTATTCGCCCCGTCGTAGTTACAGGTAATCGTCCCCGCACCAATATTAACCCCGGCGCCAATTTCTGCGTCGCCAAGATAGCTGAGGTGACCCGCTTTCGAGCCTTTACCCAGACGAGCCTGTTTCATTTCGACAAAGTTACCCACATGGGCGCCTTCCGCCAGTTTGGTGCCTGGGCGTAAACGGGCAAATGGCCCAACGGTACAGGTAACCGCCAGTTCGGTATCTTCAATCACCGAGTAAGGACTGATGATACAATCATCGCCAATAATACTGTTTTTAATTACACAGCCGGTGCCAATTTTGACCCGGTGACCCAGCGTGACCTGACCCTCAATGATGACATTGGTATCAATATCCACATCACGCCCGTGTTGCAAAGAACCCCGGAGATCGAAGCGGCCTGGGTCGCGTAACATCACTCCCGCCAGCAATAACTTATCCGCTTGTTCTGCCTGATAAGCTCGCTCCAGCATCGCCAGTTGCTGGCGATTATTCACCCCTTCGGTTTCGCTAATTCGAGTTGGATGCACCGTTGCAATTTTGCGCCCTTCCTTGTGAGCCAGCGCAATCACATCGGTAATGTAATATTCGCCCTGCGCATTATTATTGGTCAGTTGGCTCAGCCAGCGTTTTAAATCAGCGCCATTCACTATCAGGATACCGGTGTTAATTTCCTGAATAGTCAGTTGTTGCGGGCTGGCGTCTTTCTGCTCGACAATACCGACCACCGTACCCTGCTCACGCAAAATACGACCATAACCGGTCGGGTTATCGAGGATCACCGTCAGCAAACCAATGCCCCCGGGCGGCTTTGCCTCACGCAAACGCTCAAGGCTTTCAACAGAAATCAGGGGGACATCGCCATAAAGCATCAGAATGTCTTCATCATCGGCAAAACAAGCGGCAGCCTGTTGCATCGCATGTCCGGTACCCAGTTGTTGAGCCTGTAACACCCAGTTAAGCGCGACATCACTCAGGGCTGATTTGAGCAAATCGCCGCCATGACCATAAACCAGGTTGATATTGCGGGCACCGAGACGCTTCGCAACATCGATAACATGCTGAACTATCGGTTTCCCTGCCAAAGTATGCAGGACTTTAGGGAGATCGGAATACATTCGGCTCCCCTTGCCGGCGGCAAGGATCACCACGCTCATCGCGTTTTTCTTCACTGTCATTTTCTCTGCTTAACTACCTGTATGGTGATAAGGGAAAGTTACCCTTTTTAGGGGGTTACTTTCTACTTATTTCTCATTAAAAAACATGCAGTAATCTGTGTTAATGCCGCAACCATAAGCGTCCATACAGGCTGCAATCATCACATTTTGTTATTGATTGTTAATCTGATCATCAGTTAGCTCATTGATAAATAAATAAAAAATTAAAATATCGCAATATGAAAATATAGTTTTTATTTATAACAGGGTTCAAAACACAGGAAATACCACGTTATTAAACAGTCATTAGCGATAATGACTCAAAATTTTAATAAAAAAGAGTTAACAAACAATAGCCTGTATTTAACTCTTTATTAGGAATTATCATGAATTAAGATAATTCCTGGTTTTTTTATTTCCATTGAGTTATAAAAATGTAACATTAGAATGATATATAGAAAACAATTCACATTGCTGCGAGGCAATCCCGATACGCTTAAACGGTTTAAACTCACCGAAAGCTTGAAGTCAGGTGAGAATATTCTTTTTTTCTATCACGGCGTGTTCAATTTAATTCAATGAATTTTCCTGGAGAAGGATATGGATCGTGTCATTATCGCCCATACACCGCTTGGCCCGGAATCATTACTGTTCAAATCGCTTACCGGTACTGAAGAACTGTCCCATCTCTATCATTTCGATATAGAACTATTAAGCCCTTACCCTGATTTGGACTTAAAGAGCTTGCTTGGGCAATCCATCACCATTGAGAGCCGAAGTAACCCCGTCGCTCCCCGATACTTTAATGGCATCATCACAAAAATAACGCGCCATGGCAGGGAAAAAGAGGGGGATCGTTACCATGTTTATCGTGCCGTTCTGTGTCCGGATCTGTGGCTCCTGACACAAAACAGGGACTTTCACATCTGGCAAGAAAAAAATATAACAGAAATAATATCTTCCGTTCTTAATGAGTTACAAATAAAATTCGAAAACAAATTAACCGAATCTTACCGGGCATGGGAATACTGCGTTCAGTATAACGAAAGTGACTTTGAATTTATTAGTCGACTGATGGAACACGAAGGTATTTACTACTATTTTGAACATAAGCTTGGCGAACAAGTGTTAATATTGATTGACTCGCCAGACGAGCACCAACCGCTTAGCGGATATGAAGATATTCCATGGACAATGCAGTCCGGAGATAGCATTGTTAAAAAAGAAGGAATCTATCGCTGGCAAGTGACTGATTCTCTGACACCGGCACTGTACACGCACGATGACTATGATTTTAGAAAACCTCACGCGATATTGCTCGAAGCGAGACAAAATCCACAGTCATACATAAAAAAGAAATCAAATATGTATGAATGGCCTGGTCGTTATGTAGAACCTTCAGATGGGCAATTTTATACTAAAGTAAGACAACAAGAGTTAGGTGCTCACCATGAAATTATGTCCGGGGATTCTACGGCGCCTGGCATTGCACCTGGATATAAATTTAACTTTATAAAAACTGCCAACTACCAATATAATGGTGAATACTTAACTGTCAAAGCTCACTATTTTTTAACTGAAAACCATTATGCCAGTTCTGGCAATGAACAGGCTGAGCATCATATTCAGTTTGAGGTCATTAAATCTGATATTAACTGGCGCCCACCGCGTATTACTCCCTGGCCACGGACATTTGGTCCGCAGACCGCAAAAGTGGTTGGCCGCCCAGGAAAACAAATTGATACCGATAACTATGGCCGCGTTAAGGTTAAATTTCACTGGGATCAATACAGTACAGATGATGGCAACAGCTCTTGCTGGATAAGGGTTTCCAGTGCATGGGCCGGTATGAAATTTGGCGGGATACAGATACCTCGGGTGGGAGAGGAAGTTGTCGTTGATTTTGTAAATGGTGATCCTGACAGGCCGATAATCACCGGGCGTGTGTATAATGAAGCCAATATGCCTGCATGGAATTTGCCTGGTGATGCAACAAAAATGGGGTTTGTTTCCAGAAGCGCAACTTCATCAACATCAGGCACTGATGATAATGCCAGCCAGTGGTATATTGATGATACTCAAGGGAAAGAAGTTTTCCGCGTACATGCGGAAAAAAATTATCAACACTCGGTAGAAAAGCATTATTCAGAAGAAGTAAAAGGTTCGCGTTCCAGCATGGTATATAATAACAGCATTAATCATACGCTTGGTTATAATTACAACAATACACTTCTTGACTCAATAAAAATGTCCGGTGGTGATGATTATACAAATATCACAGGTTCAGTTATCACTCACGCAAAAGGGAATAACTGGAATGCGTCTGAGGGTGATAAAAGGGAAATTACCGCCTCAAATTACGGACAATATGTAAGTAAAAATAGTTATCGGGTTATTGATGACAGTGAAAGTGTTCTTATTAATAACAAGCTAAAATTATGGGTCTCGGGTAAAAATCAAGAAGAGACAAATAACACTACCGAAAACAGCAATAAAAGCATATGGACCGGATTACATGATAATATCAGCAATCAGGTTACCTCGTTAAATAAAATATCAGAAACAGGTATTTACTCAGACTTAAATAAAGACAACGAAATTTTTCATAATGAAGCATCAGCGTCGATAATTTCTGGCAAAAATATTTTAAATGAGGCTAAAAACAATCAAATAAAATCACTGGAAGATAGTGATAAAAAATATAATGACGAGTTAGAACAACAAACTGAAACAATAACCATCGGTGCGGATAAAGGTGATATAAAAATATCAGCAAAAGATGGTAATATTTTGATAGAGGCAATTGGCGATAATGCAACAATAACGATTAAAGCAAAAGAAAAAATAGCGCTTAGCGCACCTAATATGAATCATACCGCTAAATATAAACAAACAAATGCAATCACTGAAGTTGCCAGCGCTTATGGCTCAACACAAACAGCAACCGGGGCATCTGTTGCCGTGACCGGGGCATCCTTTGACTTTAAAGCAATGGCATTAGACACCAAGCTTTCCAGTTTTGGCGTAACAGCGATAAAATTTGATACCACCGGGGCAAAGTTTACAAAAGACGGATGGGAATACAAAAAAGTAGAAACAATGAGTATCAGTGAAGCAGGTATTACCATGATAAATAATGACATTCTTGTTTTAGGTGAACTGCTCAAGGAAAAAAGACAAGAAAGCGAGAACTCGGCAGATAGCCGTGATCAAGATATGACACTGTGATAAATCATCATTAAAGTGACCAATGCATTCAGCGGCTTACTGCCTTCCAACAGCATGAATTTTTTATAATTTTGATTTTTTACCTCATAAAAAAACCGACCATAAATGATCGGTTTTTTGTTTTTACTTGCTCAGACAATTACATACTTTTTCGCGTCAGTTCAATAACACGTAATTTAGCAATTGCTTTGGCCAGTTCAGCAGAAGCCTGCGCATAATCCACGTCACCATGAGAGCTGTTTATGTGCTCTTCGGCTTTACGTTTTGCTTCCAGCGCCCGTGCTTCATCAAGATCGGTACCACGAATTGCGGTATCAACTAAGACAGTAACCACTCTGGGCTGCACTTCCAACACACCACCAGAAAGATAGATATATTCCTCTTCACCGTGTTGCTTAACGATGTGAATCATACCAGGCTTAATGGCGGTGAGCAGCGGAGCATGGCCGGGGAAAATCCCCAGCTCGCCTTCGCTACCTGACACCTGAATCTTCTGTACCAGGCCGCTGAACATCTGTTGCTCCGCGCTGACGACGTCCAGGTGATAAGTCATAGCCATAGTTAACCTCCAGAGAAACCGTTATTACAGTTTCTTCGCTTTTTCCACGGCTTCGTCAATGGAACCCACCATGTAGAAAGCCTGTTCTGGCAGATGGTCAAATTCACCGTCCATAATGCCTTTAAAGCCACGGATAGTTTCTTTCAGCGACACGTATTTGCCTGGAGAACCGGTGAAGACTTCTGCCACAAAGAACGGCTGGGACAAGAAGCGCTGGATCTTACGTGCGCGAGCCACCAACAGTTTGTCATCTTCTGACAATTCATCCATCCCCAGAATGGCGATGATATCTTTCAATTCCTGGTAACGCTGCAGCACAGACTGCACACCGCGCGCGGTGTCATAGTGCTCCTGACCAACAATCAGCGGATCGAGCTGACGGCTGGTGGAATCCAGAGGATCGACCGCCGGATAGATACCCAGAGACGCAATCTGACGACTCAGTACCACAGTTGCATCCAGGTGGGCAAAGGTGGTCGCAGGAGATGGATCAGTCAAGTCATCCGCAGGTACGTATACAGCCTGCACGGAAGTGATAGAACCCGTCTTGGTCGAGGTGATACGTTCCTGCAGCACACCCATCTCTTCCGCCAGTGTCGGCTGATAGCCTACTGCGGACGGCATGCGGCCAAGCAATGCGGAAACCTCAGTACCCGCCAGGGTGTAACGGTAAATATTATCAATAAACAACAGAACATCGCGGCCTTCCTCACGGAATTTCTCCGCCAGTGTCAGACCGGTCAACGCCACGCGCAGACGGTTACCTGGTGGCTCGTTCATTTGTCCGTACACCAGGGAAACTTTATCCAGAACGTTGGACTCGGTCATTTCGTGGTAGAAGTCGTTACCTTCACGGGTACGCTCGCCGACACCGGTAAAAACCGAATAACCTGAGTGCTCAGCCGCGATGTTACGGATTAACTCCATCATGTTGACGGTTTTACCCACACCCGCGCCACCAAACAGACCGACCTTCCCGCCCTTAGCAAACGGACACATCAGATCAATAACCTTGATCCCGGTTTCCAGAAGTTCCTGAGAACTTGACTGATCTTCATAAGAAGGCGCCTCGCGGTGAATCCCCCAACGCTCTTCTTCACCGATGTCGCCTTTCATATCGATCGGCTCACCCAGTACATTCATGATACGACCAAGCGTCTTTGAACCCACGGGTACTTCGATCGGGCGCTGGAGATCAACGGTTTGCAGGCCGCGTTTCAGGCCATCTGAAGAACCCATAGCGATGGTACGCACCACGCCGCCGCCCAACTGCTGCTGGACTTCCAGCACCAGACGAACATCACCATTTTTAACCTCAAGAGCGCTGTACACTTTTGGTACGGCATCCTGAGGGAACTCGACGTCCACTACGGCGCCGATTACCTGGACAATCTTTCCAGTAGCCATCTTGAATCCTCTAGCTAATTCGTTTATACCCAGCGTTCCTGGAACAACAGTAGCATTAGCGGCGTTCTCTCACCCGAACGCTTACCGCAAGTAAACTCATCAATACGCGTTCTCTTGCTGCCCTACCACTGCGCCAATTAACCGGATATACCTGGTTAAACCGCGGAAGCTCCCGAGACGATCTCGGTAAGTTCCTGGGTGATGCTGGCCTGCCGCGCTTTGTTGTATACCAACTGCAGCTCTTTGATCAGGTTGCCGCCGTTGTCGGTTGCCGCTTTCATTGCCACCATCCGCGCGGCCTGCTCGCTGGCCAGGTTTTCTACAACGCCCTGGTAAACCTGAGACTCGACATAGCGGCGCAGTAAGGTATCCAGCAGCGCTTTCGGATCCGGCTCATACAGATAATCCCAGGTTTTCTTTTTCAGCTCATCTTCACCTTCTGCCGGCGGCAATGGCAGCAACTGTATGATCGTCGGTGTTTGAGACATGGTGTTGTTAAATTTGTTGCTGACCACATACAGTCTGTCCAGACGACCTTCGTCGTAAGCCTGCAACATCACTTTTACCGGACCAATCAATTCGGAAAGGGAAGGTTTATCCCCCATTCCGCTGACCTGCGCCACCACATTACCGCCTACGGAACTGAAGAATGACAGGCCTTTCGAACCGATAATCGCCAGATCGGCCTGCACACCTTTATCAGCCCAGCCTTTCATATCCGATAACAATTTTTTGAACAGGTTGATGTTCAAACCACCACAAAGCCCGCGATCGGTAGAAACGACCAGGTAGCCGACACGCTTGACGTCGCGCTCCTCCAGGTAAGGGTGATTGTATTCCAGATTTCCCAGCGCAATGTGACCAATCACTTTGCGCATTGTTTCTGCATACGGACGGCTGGCCGCCATGCGTTCTTGTGTCTTACGCATTTTTGAGGCGGCGACCATTTCCATCGCTTTGGTGATCTTCTGCGTATTTTTTACGCTTCCAATCTTATTACGTATCTCTTTTGCGCCGGCCATTAGCTTCTCCTCAAAGTCTGACGGCCCACCTTTTCAGGTAAGCCGCCAGACGTTACCAGGACTGGGTTGCTTTGAACGTTTCGAGGAGGCTTTTCAGCTTCTCTTCGATTTCATTACTGTAGTTACCAGTTTGGTTGATTTCTTGCATCAGCTCGGCATGATCGCGATCAGCATAGGCCAACAAAGCCGCTTCAAAACCGCCCACTTTAGCCAGTTCAACATCGTTCAGGAAACCACGCTCAGCGGCGAACAGCACCAGTCCCTGCTGCGCAATAGACATAGGCGCATACTGTTTCTGCTTCAGCAACTCGGTCACTTTCTGACCATGACTAAGCTGTTTACGGGTGGTTTCATCCAGATCAGAAGCAAACTGGGAGAATGCAGCCAACTCACGATACTGTGCCAGCGCGGTACGGATACCACCAGACAGTTTTTTGATGATCTTGGTCTGCGCCGCGCCGCCAACACGAGACACCGAAATACCCGGGTTAACCGCCGGACGAATACCGGCGTTGAACAGGTTGGATTCAAGGAAGATCTGACCATCAGTAATAGAAATCACGTTGGTCGGAACAAACGCTGAAACGTCACCCGCCTGAGTTTCGATAATAGGTAATGCGGTAAGTGAACCGGTTTTCCCTTTGACTTCGCCTTTAGTAAAGGCTTCTACATACTCCTCATTGACGCGAGAAGCACGTTCCAGCAAGCGGGAATGGAGATAGAATACATCGCCGGGGTATGCTTCACGTCCTGGCGGACGACGTAACAACAAAGAAATCTGACGGTAAGCAACAGCCTGCTTGGACAGGTCATCATAAACAATCAGGGCATCTTCACCGCGGTCACGGAAGTATTCACCCATGGCGCAACCCGCATATGGCGACAGATATTGCAGTGCGGCAGATTCAGAAGCCGTTGCCACAACCACAATGGTATTCGCCAGAGCGCCGTGTTCTTCCAGCTTACGTACCACATTGGCGATAGTCGATGCCTTCTGGCCGATAGCGACATACACGCATTTGATACCAGAATCGCGCTGGTTAATGATGGCGTCGATGGCCAGTGCGGTTTTACCGGTCTGACGGTCACCGATGATAAGTTCACGCTGACCACGACCGATGGGGATCATCGCATCGACAGATTTGTAGCCCGTTTGTACCGGTTGATCAACAGACTGACGCTCGATAACCCCAGGGGCAATAACCTCTACGGGAGAAAAACCATCATTGTCAATCGAACCTTTACCGTCTATCGGAGCGCCGAGTGTGTTAACAACGCGACCCAACAGACCCCGGCCCACTGGCACTTCCAGAATACGGCCGGTACACTTTACCGTCATCCCTTCAGCCAGATCAGAATACGGCCCCATGACTACCGCACCCACAGAGTCTCGCTCCAGGTTCAGTGCAATAGCATAACGACTGCCAGGTAGCGCAATCATCTCACCCTGCATGACATCAGCCAGGCCATGAATACGGATGATACCGTCACTTACAGAAACTATCGTACCTTCATTGTGAGCTTCGCTCACGACATTGAACTGAGCAATGCGCTGCTTGATCAGTTCGCTGATTTCGGTGGAATTCAGTTGCATATGCTCCAGCCCCCTTAAGACTGCAAGACGTCTGCCAGACGCTCAAGACGGCCTCGTACACTGCCATCAATTACCATATCACCCGCACGGATGATCACGCCTGCCATTACAGACTTATCAATTTTGCAATTCAGCTTAACTTTGCGAGACAGACGTTTTTCCATCGCGACGCTGATTTTTGTCAGTTGTTCGTCGCTCAGGGTATTGGCGGAGATCACATCAACCTCTGCGGTCGCTTCATAGGCGTCACGCAATAGAATGAACTGCTCCAGTACCGCTGTAAGTACGGTTAAACGCCGGTTTTCGGCCATCACCTTAATCAGGTTCTGACCCGCTTCATCGAGTTGATCACCACAGATTGTGATGAAAGACGCAGACATCGCTTCCGGAGCCAAAGCGCCGGAAAGGAGATCGGTCATCTGTTCATTACGTGCCACTTCAGCGGCAAATGTCAGCATCTGCTGCCAGCGATCAATACTCTGATGCTCAACAGCGAAGTCAAAAGCTGCTTTGGCGTAGGGGCGAGCTACAGTAATAAATTCAGACATCAGCCCCTCCCTCCTTACAGTTCAGCGACCAGTTTATCAACGATGTCGCTGTTAGCAGCTTCATCCACGGAACGTTCGATGATTTTCTCGGCGCCAGCCACAGCCAGCATCGCGACTTGCTTACGCAACTCTTCACGTGCACGTTTACGCTCAGCATCAATTTCTGCCTGCGCTTGCGCGACGATCTTGTTACGTTCCTGCTCAGCTTCAGCTTTCGCTTCGTCAAGGATCTGGGAGCGGCGTTTGTTTGCCTGCTCAATAATCACCTGAGCGTCTTCTTTCGCTTTTTTAAGCTGGTCGGTCGCATTAGCCTGAGCGAGATCCAAATCTTTTTTGGCGCGTTCTGCCGAAGAAATGCCTTCAGAGACTTCTTTCTGGCGCTTTTCGATGGCTGCCATAATCGGTGGCCATACGTACTTCATGCAGAACAGGACAAACAGAATGAACGCTATGGCCTGGCCGAGGATTGTTGCGTTCATATTCACGGCACAATACCTCTTACTTAAGTTATGTTATCTGACGTTATCAGCGGCAACCGGCAAAATATCTTTACCAGCAATACCGACAAACACGCGCGGGTTACTGAGCAACAGCAAACATCACGTACAGACCCAGACCAACAGCGATCATCGGGATAGCATCCACCAGACCCATAACCACAAAGAACTGCGTACGCAGCAGAGGGATCAGATCCGGTTGACGCGCAGCGCCTTCCAAAAATTTACCTCCAAGGATGCCGATACCGATCGCAGCACCGATTGCCGCCAGGCCCATCATCACAGCGGCAGCCACGTACAGCAGATCCATATTCAGGTTTTCCATGACAGTCTCCAGTTTGTTTCAGTTAAAACGCAGTAGTGTTTAAGTAAAATCAATGATCTTCGGATGCCATCGACAGATAGACAATCGTCAGGACCATGAAAATGAAAGCCTGTAGCGAAATGATCAATATGTGGAAAATGGCCCAGGGCACATTCAGAATCCACTGTGACCACCACGGCAACAGACCCGCAATCAGGATAAAAATTAACTCACCCGCATACATATTGCCGAACAGTCGCAACCCGAGAGAAACTGGTTTAGACAACAGACTTACCCCTTCAAGAATCAGGTTGATGGGAATGAAGAGAGGGTGATTGAACGGCTGTAGGGTAAGTTCTTTGGCGAAACCGCCAATCCCTTTCATCTTAATGCTGTAGAACAGTATTAAGATGAACACGCCCAGCGCCATTGAGAGTGTCACGTTAACATCCGCTGAAGGCACCACACGTAACGCAGGCAGGCCAAAGATATGTTCGCCAATAAATGGCAACAGATCGATTGGCAGCAGATCCATGAAGTTCATCAGGAACACCCAGACGAAAATAGTCAGGGACAGGGGAGCGATCAATTTGCTTTTGCCGTGGTACATATCACGCACATTGTTGTCGACAAAACCGACAATCAGCTCAACCGCTGCCTGCAATTTTCCCGGTACGCCACTGGTGGCGTTTTTCGCCACTTTCCGGAACAGCACCAGGAAAATCAGCCCCAACACCACGGAGAAAAACATGGAATCGATATTTAATACCCAGAACGTCGCTGGTGCGTCGTGCGGATCAACTAACGCGAAAGTACGCAGGTCCAACTGAAGGTTATTCAGATGGTGGCCTATGTATTCTTGCGGAGTAGCGATTTCTCCTGCAGCCATGATGACTCTTACCCTTTGTTGTTAATTACAGCCGGTGCCAGGATCTGAACAACCAGCACCGATAACCCGGTCAACGCGAGCGGGATAAAAACCGCATCGCGCAGCCTCAGCGCCACAATGAGAAAAATGATGGTGGTTAACACTTTCAACACTTCTCCGAGGGCAAAACTCCATGCAACACGCCCATTTGCGGGTGTTTGCCTCCCCAGGCGCCAGGCTAAAATCATAAACAACACATTTGGCAACCACGCCGCCAATCCACCGGCAAAAGCAGAAACAGCCCAGGTGACATCTTTAAGGGAAAACAATGCGCCGATTACGACAATGGTCACCAGCTGAATCAGCAGCAAGGTTCGGGCAAATTTTGCACTGTAAAGAGACACTGACATAACGCTGAAACTCTCCTGCCTCGATCGGGTCGTGCCGCGTGTCGTATAAAACTGCCTTTGCTCTTTTGAGTCAAGCAGCAAAAAACGAGCAAATTATACGGGGCATGCCTGCGATTTCAATCTATAAGTAGCGAAAAGGTGAACAATTATTTAAATTTCTTTCGATCAGGCTATTTTTCAAAACTGTCATGAACAATAAACGCCGACGATTTTTATGAAATCACATTAAAATTTGCTCATAAAGCGTGTTACAGATCACAATTTAGTAACGTAATGACGTTTTTTTAAGCAAGTATTTATTTTGGTATTTATGTCTGATAAATAATTAATTATTTAAAATCAACAAGATAAAACTATATTCTTTAAAAAATAACATTATTGATGATTAAAAGCGGATATTGACATCAGAGACAAATTTTTAATGTAAAAAAACGGCGCTCCTGCCCGGTTTTAGAAAGAAGATATATTTTCCTGAGTGACTATTTATTAGCGAAAGCGCCTGGATAAAAGTAACAGCAATGATAACTACATGTGAATCCGAAGTTAAATGCGACTAAGTGTATCGGAGAATTTCAGGGCACTGTTTTAACTTTAATGAAACAAATTTTTCCGTCGGTTCACCAATGAAAACTGCACGAAAGGCTAATTTTCGGCACGGATTATAATCAGGAACCCAGCAATCACAGGTAAACAAAGCCTAAACCCCTTTCACCTGAAAAAGATACAGGCAGTTCATATTTCAGACATGACAGACCGAACACAGCCTGTCATGGGTCGCCTTACTGCAAGGTGGAATAGAATGAATATTGGCTTACGTGCGTTTAAGTATCACCAGATGACGTTCGCCATCCAGCTCAGGCACATTCAAACGCACCACGTTTTCCACAGAAAATCCGCCCGGCAGAGCCGCGATTTCATCATCTGGCCGTACGCCCTTAAGCGCATAAAACGCGCCATTCTCCACGGGTAAATGATGGCACCAATTCACCATATCACTTAATGAGGCAAAGGCACGGCTGATGACCCCATCAAAGGGAGGATGGGCCGGATAATCTTCCACTCGTCGCTGCACCGGATCGACATTTTTCAATGCCAGTTCATGCTGAACGTGACGCAAAAATCGTACCCGTTTGCCAAGGCTATCAAGCAATGTGAAATGCGCATCAGGACGAACAATCGCAAGTGGAATGCCCGGTAATCCCGGTCCGGTACCCACATCAATAAACCGTTTTCCCTGTAGCCAGGGATTCACCACTATGCTGTCAAGAATGTGACGAACCAGCATTTGTTGCGGATCACGCACTGAGGTCAGATTATAGGCCTTATTCCATTTACTCAGCAGTTCAACATAGGTGATGAGCTGCTGTTTTTGCTGATCGGACAACGAAATTTGCGCTAGATTCAGTAGAGAAGTCAGTTTATTCAGCACGACAGGTTCCAGAAAACGTTCAGTGTTTAGCATCAACAGCATGGGCGATGAATCCCCCCTCGCTGTCAGGCACTTTTACGCAGCAAGCCTTGTTTTTTTAGGTAAATCAGTAGAATAGAAATCGCGGCCGGCGTAATTCCGGAAATACGTGAAGCCTGGCCAATAGAGCAAGGCTTGCTCTCATTGAGCTTGGCGATCACTTCATTAGACAGACCACTGACATGGTGATAATCAAGATCAATCGGCAATCGTGTATTTTCATTACGTTGCTGGCGATCAATCTCTTCCTGCTGTCGCGTAATATACCCTTCATACTTGACCTGAATTTCAACCTGTTCCGCTGCCTGCTCATCATCCACTGGCGGAGAAAACAGATTCAGCGTTGTCAATTGCGCATAGTTCATCTCAGGGCGACGTAAAAGATCTTCACCGTTAGCTTCTTTGGTCAGCGCGGTATTCAGTAACGCATTAACCGCTTCGATACCGGCAGATTTCGGATGTAACCGGATAGCACGCAGGCGCTGGAGTTCAAGTTCAATATTTTCCAGTTTCTTATTGTAACGTGCCCAGCGCGCATCATCTACCAGACCAAGCTCACGGCCGATTGCCGTCAGGCGTAAGTCCGCATTATCTTCACGCAACATCAGGCGATACTCTGCACGTGAGGTAAACATACGGTAAGGTTCCCGGGTACCCAGGGTACAGAGATCGTCCACCAGCACACCAAGATAGGCTTGATCACGACGCGGCACCCAGCCTTCTTTCCCGGCAGACAAACGGCCAGCATTCAGGCCAGCCAGCAAGCCTTGCGCGGCGGCTTCTTCATAACCGGTTGTCCCGTTTATCTGGCCGGCAAAAAACAACCCCTGAATGTATTTGTTTTCCAGTGTGGGTTTTAAATCCCGTGGATCAAAGAAATCGTACTCGATGGCGTATCCCGGCCGTACAATTTTTGCCTTTGCCATTCCCGGCATTGAACGTACGATTTGCATTTGCACATCAAAAGGCAAACTGGTGGAAATTCCGTTTGGATAAATTTCGTTACTGGTCAGCCCCTCTGGTTCGAGGAATATCTGGTGGGCGTTACGATCAGAAAACGCATCACTTTATCTTCGATTGACGGACAGTAACGTGGGCCGATCCCCTCAATAACACCTGCAAACATCGGGCTGCGATCAAGGTTATTACGGATCACATCATGGGTTTTTTCGTTGGTGTAGGTGATGTAACAGGGGCGCTGCTGTGGATGTTGTGAAACGTTTCCCATGAACGAAAATACCGGCATTGGATGATCGCCGTATTGTGGTGCCAGGACACTAAAGTCGATAGTGCGGGCATCAATACGCGGTGGTGTTCCGGTTTTCAAACGACCAACACGTAATGGTAATTCACGTAGGCGATGCGCCAGTGAAATGGCCGGTGGATCACCCGCCCGGCCGCCGCTGTAGTTATCCATCCCGATATGAATTTTACCATCAAGGAAAGTACCCACCGTCAAAACCACAGCCCGGGCACGAAATTTCAGCCCCATTTGTGTTACCGCACCGACAACACGATCATTTTCAATAATGAGATCATCAACAGCCTGCTGGAAGATCATCAGATTAGGCTGGTTCTCAAGTGCCGTTCGCACCGCCTGCCGATAAAGCAGGCGATCCGCCTGAGCACGGGTTGCTCGTACCGCCGGGCCTTTACTGCTGTTTAGTATCCTAAACTGAATGCCAGCCTGATCGATCGCCGTGGCCATAAGGCCGCCAAGTGCATCCACTTCTTTAACCAGATGTCCTTTTCCGATGCCACCGATCGCCGGATTACAAGACATTTGTCCCAGCGTATCAATGTTGTGGGTTAATAACAGTGTTTGCTGACCCATTCGGGCAGCAGCCATTGCGGCTTCTGTCCCCGCATGACCACCACCGATTACGATGACGTCAAAAGGATCTGGATAGAACATGGAACCACACCTCGTTAATGTTCGAACAGGGATCAATTCCCTGGGGGACTGAATTCTACTCAAATTCAGTGGATGACGAAAGCACCGGGATCGTCAGGCAGTAAAAGAAAGATCTTTATTCTTTAGATGATCTTTCTATTAGATCTCTTATTAGGATCGACGGATCCTGTGGGTAAGCCGTAATTGTTCCGAATGATCAATTAATTAGTAAGGATCATTAGCTGTTAATGATCGGTGATCCATCACCGTATAAGCTGGGATCTAAATGCCATTTTATCCACAGGATAAAAAAACACCACGGGTTATTATCGGGATAACTACTGGTTATCAGACCTTATTCAGCATACTTATCCACAAATGAAGGTCTTTTTCTGCGGATAAAAAAGGATAAAACTCTGGTGATCGAGAAAAAATGTTGTGAGAAAAGGGACGATCCTCACGCAGAGATCCTGTTCTTCTTCTTTTTATAATGTGGTTTTCCATGTTTCTACCCAAACCGCTGCAGGATCCTCCGGGATCTCATGTTCAAGCACATCAATCTCCAGACGCTCACCAATACGTTGTGCGCCACAACGGTTCAACAACTGTTCGAATGTTTTGATTGCACCACAAAAGAGATCGTATTCATGGTTACCAAGCCCAACCGCGCCAAAACGCACCGCGGAAAGATCAGGTTGTTGAGCCTCAATTTCATCAAACAACGGTTGCAGGTTCTCTGGCAATTCACCAGCACCATGGGTTGAGGTCACGACCAGCCATATCCCCTGGAATGGCAGTTCATTCAGTTCCGGGCCATGCAGCGTTTCGGTTGAAAAACCCGATTCTTCCAGTTTTTCCGCCAGATGTTCAGCAACATATTCAGCACTACCCAGGGTACTTCCGCTGATAAGGGTGATATCGGTCATAGTGATCTCGCCATTGCAACAAAGTCAGGCATTGTACGCTGTGAATAACAGATGATCTACCTGTGCATATGTAGGGATATTATTGGCGTTTTTAACGGTATGTTATGGGAAGAGTAGGTTTTTATCCTTAATAGCGTGTGGATAAATAGTATGCACTGATCATGGTTTAATGGTTCGCATGATCGGGTTTTGCAATGAGATCAGCGTCTCGGTCGATTGGATCTCATCGATCGTCTGTATTTTATTGATCAACACTGATTGCAGTGCATCGATCGAACGGCACATCACTTTGATAAAAATACTGTAATGCCCGGTGGTGTAGTAAGCTTCAACAACATCGTCCAGTGCTTCAAGCCTGGCGAGCGCGGAGGGATAATCTTTGGCGCTTTTAAGAATGATGCCGATAAAACAGCAGACATCGTAACCGAGATGCTTAGGGTCTATTTCAACCCGTGTTCCTTTTATTATGCCGGCCTGGCGCATTTTTTCGACGCGCACATGAATGGTGCCTGGACTGACATTGAACTGTTTGGCCAGCTCAGCATAGGCGGTACGTGCGTTGTTCATCAGTGCATTTAAAATGCCACGATCCAGATTGTCTATCTGCAGATTTTCTGCCACGGTTTACTCCTGTTATGGTTGAATCGTTTAATCATGCCCTGATAAGCGTACTGGACTTTTTCAGGCGAAATCTCTGGCGCATTGCGGTGTTGCCTGCCACCGCGACCTAACGTTGCCAGCGACGTTTCCAGCGGCTTTTCAGATCCGTATCAAAACGCCAGATGTGATCGAAAATGCGTAACACGCCAGGCTTGCCGTGGGATGACATTGCCACGGCGTGAAAACGCTGTTGCTGCTGCGTTTGGCGCTGTTGTACGGCGTTGATCAGCGCATCAGGCAAACGTTGGGCGATGAAATCAGAAATAATAACCGCATCTGCATGCTGACAGGATGTGTCTTCCATGCGTTTAAGAATGGCGGCAACGCAGGCGGATAAATTGGTGCCGCCACGAAAACGCTGACTAAGAAAACGAATGGCTTGCGCCATACCATCATCACCAGTGAGCTCATAGCCAATGACATCGTGAGCGAACAACATGATGTAACAGCGACGTTTGTCAATCAGCGCCACTTTCAGCAACGCAAGGCAGAGGGCTTTTGCGCAGCGCTCATTAAATCCCCCCATCGAACCTGAGGTATCCACACCAACGATAAACGGTCCCTGCGGCTGATCGTCCTGCTGTTGCCGTTGATGAGGCGGACGCAATTTCACTTTATCATGGCTGACATCACCTTGCAGACGATAGGTTAACAGCTGCCTTTCTACCAGACGACGGTAAAATTCCAGCTCCAGTTCGCTGATCCCAAGCGTCGCCAGTTCTGCGGGCAACAGACGCAAAATATCATCGCTTTGATGAATGCCGTTCACCTCTTCCGGCACGCTATCCGGTTCGCGTATCTGTTGGCGTATACTTTCCGGCGGTGCATCCTCAGTGGGCGTAGATGGCGCTCCCCGGCTTCGGCCAAGTTGTTCTGCCAGTTTCGTCAGTTCCGGTTGCCGGGCGAGAAAGTCACTGTATTGCACCATTAATTGATAGTCGCCGTCGTGCAGCGATGCTCTGCCCATATCCCATAAACGTCCGGCGGCGGTGTCATTATCAGCCAGAACCGGCGCTAACTGATTGAGCATTGTCTGGCGCTGTTGTAACTCGGCCAGCAATTTTTCACGTTCCTGTGCCAACAGTTGTTGATTGAATGTCAGGGTTTGCAGCGTCAGACTGTGTCGCCAGCGCTGCAAAAACAGCGTATGTTGCGCCTGACTCAGGTGCGGTTTGTCAGCATGGGAAACCAGTGTCTGTGCCTGGCTGGCAAAGGGGGATTGCAGTTCATTCAGCCTGATTAATAAATTATCGAGTTGCTGCGCAAAAGCAGAATGACTGCAGGTTTGTACTTGCTGAAATAAGGAAAATTCCTGTGCCAGTGTCGGTGGCGCCATGGTGTTTTTGATCTGTGCGACAATGCCCGTTTTCCTGCGTGATACATCATACAGTAGCGCGCGTTTCATAGCCGGAAACTGTTCGAAGAACAGTACCAGCGGCGGCGAGGTGAGCAGCGCGATCATTAACTCTTCAACCAGTTCACTCTCGCTAATGTCCAACAGCACATTCAGTGTATCCAGAGAGATCATTGGCGTGCCTGTTTCAACAGATCTGCGACCTCCTGCAAGCTGGTTTCAATGCGCGCCAGCCAGCTATCGTCAATAAACAGGCAGCGTTGATGCTGGCTGAAGTGGGCTCGTTGGCCATGTAACTGGCTTTCCAGTGCCGTCAGTGCCTGGACGATATCCTCCGGCATGGCGCTTTTTTCATTACCCGGCAGGGTCAAAAATGATGTCTGCAGGCTGATGTCGCGAATGGTCAGACAATCATTTCCATCAATATGTAAATCCAGGGGCTGAGAGAAGCCAATACCGTTAAGTTTTCCGCGGATTTCACCGTTTTTTTGCAACCAGCGGCTCAGCGCTTCATGGGATATCACCACATGCGTAACCTGCATATTGTGCAACATGAGCGGTTTTTGCAGCATAAACGAGAGGTGTTCCGTACTGAGAATATCAGGCAGGCTATAATGCGGTTTTCGGCCGAATAGACCGCCTTGTTTATCCAGGGTAATTGCCTGGGTAATATCCTGGTGTTGCCGCCATGCCAGATGTTGCGCCACAATTTGCTGTAGTTTGATTTGCATTGCTTGCTGTTGCCAGGCTTGTTGCGTCATCAGTCCGTCAATTTCACGCTCGATTAATGCCATCGAAGCGACATCATGCCACAGACAATCTTTCAACAAGATGAGATCGATGGGCGCCACTGCGCGACGACCACTGTAAAAAGCACTGGCCTGCAACAGGTGAGTGGCTTTTTTCCATCGTCGATCAGAAATATAGGGCGCATCCGGTTGCTTTTCCAGTTGCTGGCGCAATTGATAAATGAGCTCAAAAACAGGCTCCGGCAGTGTGACCTGGGCAATACCTGTTTGCCATTGCTGATATTCTTCATCGCTGATGCGCAGCGATTCTGCGACCAGATTGACATCATCATCTTGCTGTTGCGTCAGCATACTGCGGAAGTTATGTTTTTCATGTACATTATCCAGCCACAAACGAATGAGCATACGATCATACAGTGCTTCCAGGCCATTATCCGCTTCCGGCAATTCATTCGACGCGGTAACCAGTAACCGCATTGGAATGTGCTCTTCGTTGTCGCCATTACGAAAGCGCCGTTCATTGATGGCGGTCAATAAGGTATTTAGAATCGCTGGACCGGCTTTCCAGATCTCATCGAGAAATACGATTTCTGCGTCAGGCAGGTAGCCTTTAGTCAGTCGCTGATAACGGCCTTCATCCTTTAGCGCCTGAATAGATAAAGGGCCAAACACTTCTTCCGGGGTGGAGAACCGTGTCATCAGGTACTCAAAAGCACGCGCATGTTGAAATACATACTTCAGGCGACGCGCAATCAGGCTTTTCGCAATACCTGGCGGACCAAGCAGAAATACGCTTTCATTGCTCAGTGCCGCCAGCAGGGAGAGGCGGATAGCATGGTGGCGCTCATACAATCCCTTCTCTAATGCATTGCTGAGGCGCGAAATTCTTTCAGCCAGCAAATGGGGTGGATTCATAATCAGTAAATCGTCCTTTCAGTATTGCACGTCAGAACACAAATTTGGCGGATGCAAAGACTCGTGGTTATCATGCTTGAAAGTGCTGATACTCGTCAGTCTTTTTAGCATTAAAGGGTGAAGCAGCGCATTAATCACCAATCCAGGCGAGGATTTATGAGAAATCAGGTATACAGTGCGTTTTTGGGTGGTTTTGCCACGGCTCTCAGTACCAACAAAAGATGGCGCTATGAATTCTGATAAAAAACAGTCAACAGGCGCAGTCACGCTGGCGGCAATTGGTGTTGTGTATGGCGATATCGGTACCAGTCCACTGTATACGTTGCGTGAGTGCTTGTCTGGTCAGTTTGGCTTTGGTGTTGAACATGATGCCGTTTTGGGGTTTTTATCGCTTATTTTCTGGTTGTTGATACTGGTCGTTTCACTTAAGTATCTCAGTTATGTCATGCGTGCCGATAATGCCGGAGAAGGGGGGATTTTAACCCTGATGTCATTGGCCGGACGTAACACCGGTTCCCGGGCTACTGCGGTATTGGTTTTCATGGGATTGATTGGGGGGAGCTTTTTTTATGGCGAAGTGGTGATCACGCCGGTAATCTCGGTGTTGTCGGCAATTGAAGGTTTGGAAATCGCCGCCCCGACGCTGGATACGTATATTGTTCCGCTTTCACTGGCGGTACTGACCGTGTTATTTATGATTCAGAAACACGGCACCGGTATGGTTGGCAAACTGTTCGCGCCGGTGATGTTGCTGTGGTTTATCGTTCTTGCGGTGCTTGGCGTACGAGGTATTCTGCACAATCCTGGTGTGTTGCAGGCGCTCAACCCATCATGGGCGCTCCATTTTTTCCTGCAATATAAACAAATCGCCTTCTTTGCGCTTGGCGCGGTGGTACTGGCTATCACCGGTGTTGAAGCACTGTATGCCGACATGGGCCATTTCGGTAAATTACCGATCCGTCTGGCCTGGTTTAGTGTGGTGTTGCCATCGCTGGTGCTGAATTATTTTGGTCAGGGTGCGTTGTTGTTGAAAGATCCGACGGCGATAAAAAACCCCTTCTTTCTGCTGGCGCCCGATTGGGCATTGATCCCCATGTTGATACTGGCCACCCTGTCGACCATTATTGCCTCACAGGCAGTGATTTCTGGGGTGTTTTCGCTAACACGGCAGGCCGTACGGCTGGGATATTTACCTCCGATGCGTATCATCCATACTTCTGAAATGGAGTCGGGACAGATCTACATTCCGGTGATCAACTGGCTGCTTTATTTTGCGGTATTAATTGTCATCATCAGCTTCCAACACTCCAGTAATCTGGCGGCGGCATATGGCATTGCGGTGACCGGTACCATGATACTGACATCGATCCTTTGTTGTACCGTAGCGCTCAAAAACTGGCACTGGAACCGGATTGTGGTCGGTCTGATCCTGCTGGCTTTATTGTGTATTGATGTGCCTCTGTTTACCGCTAATCTGATGAAAATTTTCTCCGGTGGTTGGTTGCCGCTCAGTCTGGGACTGGTAATGTTTATTATCATGACTACCTGGAAGAGCGAACGTTTTCGTCTGTTGCGGCGTATGCATGAACACAGTAATTCGCTGGAGGCGATGATTGCCTCGCTGGAAAAAACGCCACCGGTACGTGTGCCGGGCACGGCTGTTTATATGTCGCGCGTGCTGAATGTTATACCGTTTGCCATGCTCCATAATCTTAAACATAACAAAGTGTTACATGAACGGGTAGTGCTGCTGACATTACGTACTGAAGACGCGCCTTATGTGCACAATGTGCAACGGGTCACCATTGAGCAGTTATCGCCGACTTTCTGGCGTGTTGTCGCCAGCTACGGCTGGCGTGAAACACCCAATATGGAAGAAATTTTCCACCGTTGCGGCCTGGAAGGTCTTAATTGCCGGATGATGGAAACCTCGTTCTTTATGTCACATGAATCATTGATTATCGGCAAACGTCCCTGGTACTTGCGTTTACGCGGCAAGTTATTTCTTATCTTGCAACGTAACGCCTTACGCGCGCCTGATCAGTTTGAAATTCCGCCAAATCGGGTGATTGAACTGGGCACTCAGGTTGAAATTTAATGACGGCAGAGTATGTTTATCCGGCTTTTTTCGCTGTTTTTTTCAGGGCGTACGGTGACGGGGGATTAACGATCAGTGTGACGCTAAATCCGCCTTCCGGACGGTTGGCAAACCGGGTTTTCATACCATGCAGTTGCGCGATATTTTCTACAATGGATAATCCCAGACCGCTACCTGATTTCTCTTGTCCTGGAGGACGATAAAATCGTTCACCGAGGCGTGTTAAATCCTGCTCACTGACGCCGGGCCCATTATCGCTTACTGTGATGCTGTTAGCGGTGAGCGTTAATTCCACGATCCCCCCTGTTTGGCCATAGCGAATCGCATTGTCCAGTAAATTGCGAAACATCAGCGTCAGTAGTAAGGGGTAGCCATGGTACTCTTCGGGTGTTGCAGTCAGGTTTAACCTTAATTCGATGCCAGCCTGTTTGGCCTCGCCGTAATGATCAATTATCGCCTGTTGCAACAGTTGCGCTAAATCCACTTTATCGCATTTGGCGTGGGCAGTTTTGGCATCAAGTCGTGAAAGGGTTAATAGTTGATCCACCAGCCGTGCAGCGCGATCAATACTCGCCTGGATATTATGCAGGGCATGACGGCGCATCGTTTCATCATCCTGCGCCAACTGTACGACGTCGCTCTGTACTTTTAACGCAGCCAGTGGGCTGCGCAGTTCATGAGCGGCATCCGAAGTGAAGCGGCGTTCACGTGTCAACATCTCATTGATGCGGATAAATAAGCCATTCAGCGCCTGCACCAGAGGGCGGACTTCCAAAGGCAAATGGGGCGTGGTCAGTGGTGCGGTATCTTCCGGGGAGCGTGAGTGTAACTGCAATGCAATACGTTTCAGTGGCGACAACTCGCGGGTAATCAGCCAGAACAGCAGTACCAGCATAACGGGTAATGCGAATAACCAGGGCAGCAGATTGGTTTGCACAATACCCTGGATCATATCATCACGGTATTCCCACTCCTGGCCCACGGCAATGACATAGCGTTTGTCCGGGGTTGTCAGCCAGAGTATCCGCCATAAATCATCATCGCCGCGCAATGTGTCATTGGTAAAACCCAGGCGTTGCTGAAAGATAAAATCTTTGCCGTTATCGCCATCGTTGAGCACCATCTGACCATCACGGGTGAAAATAGCGAATGCCAACGCATCATCTTCCTGTTCACCGCGATGATGTCGCACTAACGCTTTGGTTTTAGGGAGTGTGGGCGTGTCAGGGTGGAGTTCTTCTGGATTGATGGCCACCAGCCGTTTAGCGAAGAGCATCTGTTGCGTATCGAATAATTGATTAATATTGTGCCGGGTTTGCCGCCAGGATTCAACGCTGGCCGCTCCCCAGCAAAGCAGTGTTAACATGACAAAACCAATTATCAGACGTAAGCGCAGGCTGAGACGCTTCATTTCGCCTCTCCCAGGGTATAACCCACACCATGCACGGTGCGGATAAAGTTATTGCCAAGTTTTTTGCGTAAATGATGAATATGTACTTCGACAGCATTGCTGGAAACATCATCATCCCAGCCGTAGAGTTTTTCTTCCAGTTGCGCGCGCGTCAGGATGCGCCCCGGGTTGAGTAAGAACAGTTCCAGTAGCGCCAGCTCACGCGCTTTCAACATCAGCGGTTTCCCTTCCAGCATCACGCAATGAGATCCCACTTCCATGGTGACCGCGCCGTGCGTCAGTTGCGGGTGTAACTGCCCATGACGACGGCGAATCAACGCATGAAGCCGGGCCGCGACTTCACTCAGCGCAAATGGCTTACCAAGATAATCATCAGCACCTTGTTGCAGACCGGCAATACGCTGGTCCAGGGTGTCGCGGGCGGTGAGAATCAGTACCGGGACATCATGATTGCTTTGGCGCCAGTGGCGCAAAATATCAAGTCCGTCGATTTGCGGCAGGCTGAGGTCTAGTATTACGGCATCATAAGGTGCGGCCTGTAATGCCATCATTCCGGCTTTGCCGGTGGTAAACCAGTCAACATTGAATCCCAGCTTGCTTAAGCCAATATTGAGACCATCACCGATTAGGCGATCATCTTCAATTAACAGAATTCTCATCTATGCTCCTTTATTGACGGACCTGTTCACCGATTTATACGGAATCACTCCATTGCTTGTACAGGTTACTAACGAAAATTTCCGGCTTTTTTGGCAAGTTGCAAAAATAATGTTACCGCCATGCGGTTCTTAAGATTCTGTTAAGAAGGGTTTGTTTATATAGGTGTTATACCCGTTAGCTTTCATGTCGCCGCCTTTCAGGCAACACGAAATCTGTGAGGGTCTATATTCAAACAATAGAAAAAAATGAGGTTACTGACGATGAAAAAGACATCTGCACTTTTCGCCATTATGGCATTGATTTCCACACCTGTATTAGCGGCGCAATCCGGTGGATTTGTTGACCCGCAGTCAGACAATGCGGTGGTTCAACAAGGCGGCTTTAACGGGCCAAACGGACGTGTGGTTACCGTGAAAGAAGCACAGGGGATGAAAGATGATAGCTGGATCATTGTGCGTGGCAATATTGAGAAGCGAATTGGCGATGAGGATTACACCTTCCGTGACGCCACCGGTACCATGACGGTGGAAATTGATCATAAACGTTGGGCAGGCCAGATTGTTTCTCCAACTGATAAAGTCGAGTTGCAGGGTGAACTGGATAAAGGTTTCAATTCTGTAGAACTGGATGTGAAACAATTAAAGAAAATCGCGAACTAATCCACTGAATGGGTGCGAAAAATCGTCGATTATCTCAAGAAAACTCAGTTCGGTTTAAGCGTTCTGATCAATCGCTGAATGTTCAACATTATCAACCGGACTGGGTGGTGACGAATAGAATGGCAGTGATACAGAATTATTTGTATTAGCTCAGACCTGGACATTACTTAGCATTACACCGATATGGCGGGTTTCACGGAACATGTTTTGGCGCTGATGCATACGCTGGGATTCGCTTTTGCGCTAAGGCAGGGGCCGGGCGCGTCATGACAAACGACCATAACACTGTTTATTCAGGGGAAATTAGAAACAGAATAGGTTTGCTAAAGCGCTGATGGAAATTGGCTGTATCGAGCGAACACAGTTTATACCGGGCTGGTTCTTCGATCCTGTATTACGTCGCAACCCTGCCCGACCGCGTAAGGACATGCTTATGATTAGGGCTAAATTCATTTTTTTATGTTCTTTGTGTGAAAAAAGTATTTACATAAACAAAGGGATGACGATAAGTTTCTCCGTTCATTATAAAAAAATCAGGCGCATTTTAATAACTGTAATTACCGTGATAATAACTTATTGAAATCGTTGAAAAGGCGTTGAGATATGGGACGGATAGGTATTATTCCACGTATATTGTGCGTGATTGAGTAACTCAAAAGCAGGTTAAAGAATGGCATCAGGTAAAACCAGTCAATCGGCCTGGGTAAGAATGCTCGATGTCAGTTGGCCTGCTGCACTGGCACTTGTGATTGTCTTTACACTTTGGGAAAGCTATGCACGTTTGTCGGGTATAAAAGCCACTGTCTTACCTGCACCCTCTCGGGTTGTAGAACAAATCGCAATCAATTTTCCTGCATTAATTAGCAATGCGCTTCCGACATTAATCGCCACGCTGAGTGGATTTGCGTTGTCGGTAATGTGTGCACTGATATTGTCCGTTTTGGTGGACTTCATCCCAATATTAAAACGCGCACTGCTACCATTAATGATCATCAGTCAGACCCTGCCGTTAATTGCCATTGCGCCGTTGGTAGTGCTGTGGTTTGGGTTTGGCCTGTTACCTAAAGTGTTACTGGTGACGCTGGTTACCTTTTTCCCCATGATGGTGGCGTTGGTACAGGGGTATGAAAGCACCGATAACGACCTGCAACGGTTAATGAAATCGATGGGCGCCTCGCGTTGGAAAATCTTTCATATGGCACGGCTGCCGTCTTCGTTACCCTTTTTCTTTACGGGATTGCGTATCTCAATTACTTACGCTGTAGTGGGCGCCATTTTTGCGGAATACGCGGGTGCTGAATCTGGTTTGGGTATCTACATGCTGGCTGCCAAGAATAATTTCCGCTCCGATCTGGTGCTGGCGGCGGTCACGTTCAGTGCCGCAATGACCCTGATATTGTTTGCCTGCATATTGCTGCTTGAGCGGCTGTGTCTGCCGTGGAAAATACAACGAGATACAACCCCATGACGCTGCCTCGTTTAGATCTGCTGCATGTACAACACCGTTTCAACACCCTTGATGTGCTGGCCGATATTAATTTGCACGTCAATGCCGGAGAGTTTGTCTCATTGCTGGGTCCATCTGGTGCGGGTAAGTCCACCTTATTTCAGATCCTGACGGGTGCGTTAACGCCTGACAGCGGGGTGATGCAATTAGACGGGCAACCGTTGAATGTGCAAAAAGGACATTTTGCTTTTATGCCGCAGCGGGATGCCCTGATGCCGTGGCGTCGTATTATTGATAATGCCACGCTTGGGCTGGAAGTTCAGGGGATGAGCCGTGCGGCTGCACGTGAGAAGGTCAGCGCATTACTGATGCCTTTCGGTTTAAATGGCTTTGAACAGCAATACCCTCATCAGTTGTCCGGCGGGATGCGCCAGCGGGTTGCTCTACTTCGTACTGTTGTTCAACAGCGAGACATGCTGTTACTGGATGAACCTTTTGGCGCGTTGGATGCACTTACACGCACCGCCATGCAGCAGTGGCTCTCAGGCATGTGGCAACAACATCACTGGACAGCATTGCTGATCACCCATGATGTGCGTGAAGCCATCTTTCTGTCAGACCGTATTTATGTTTTGTCAGCACGGCCAGCGCGTATTCTGCATGAGTTTAGCGTGCCGCTCGTTCGTCCACGCCAACTGCGCGACATGGCCTTGCCTGCGGTGGCGTCCATGGAGGCGCGATTGCTTGAAGCCCTACTGGCCGGACATACGCTTTCACCTTCAATCTGAATCAAATCCCTCTGGAGAGAAAATGATCCATTCTGCTCACTCTGTATCCACCGCGTTGGCCCGGTTCTTTTTTGTCAGCATCCTGTTCTCAGGTATGGCCTGGTCAGATTCTTCGGTCACCGTCGCTCTGGACTGGATGCCAAACACTAACCATGTTGGCCTCTATGTTGCGAATGAAAAGGGCTTCTACAAACAGGCCGGGCTTGAGGTGAAGATTTTACCTTACAGCGATACAGCATCAGGCGTATTGGTCAGTAATCAACGTGCGGATTTTGGCGTGTCAGGTGTGGGATATTACTCACTGCGTGCCGCTGGCAGTGATCTGCAAGCGGTATATGGTGTTGTACAGAAGGATACGGGCAGGCTGGTGGTGGACAGTAAACGCAACGACATTCACTCCCCCAAAGATCTGGATGGAAAAACCTACGGTGGATTTGGCAGCGCATGGGAGCAGACGCTGCTCACCAGCATCATTCAACATGATGGCGGCAAAGGTCAGTTCAGGTCAGTCACATTGGGTTCATCAGCCTACCAGGCGCTCAGTAGCGGCAGTGTGGATTTCACTCTTGAGATTATCACCTGGGAAGGTGTGGAAGCGCAGTTGCAGGGTGAAAAACTCAAGGCGTTTAAATACAGTGAATACGGTGTACCTGAACAACAAACCACGTTGCTGGTATCCAACCCTGGCTGGCTGAAAACGCACCCCGATACTGCCCGCGCTTTCCTGGCGGCGACTGACAAGGGCTATCGCTATGCGGTTGCGCATCCGGAAGAAGCAGCACAACTGCTTTTAAACGCCAATCCCACCACCCTGACCAATAAACCACTGGTAGAAAAGTCGCTGGCATTATTGGTTAATGATCACTATTTTCAGACCCCCGAAGGCGTTACCGGCAGACTCGATCCCGTCAAAGCGCAAGCCATCGGTCATTATCTGTTCAGCCATCAGATTCTGAAAGATGAGAACGGCAAAACGTTGCAACAGGAACCGGACTTCACGCAATGGGTGACTAACGACTATCTGCCACAGGCTACATCACAATGACGCAAAAAAGGGCGATGCGGCTGAATGCCGTATTGTGGGGTGTGGGAAATCATGAAGCAGCCTGGCGCATGGCGGAAAGTAACCCTCTCGCCGGTACGGATCTCACTCACTGGAAAAAACTGGCGCGAATTGCCGAGAAAGGCGGTTTTGATTCACTGTTTCTCGGCGATGTACTGGCATTACTGGCTGCTTATGAAAGCCACCTCTCTGATACGCTGGACCCCATTACCGTACTTTCTGCACTGAGTGCTACCACCCACCGTATTGGTCTGATTGGTACACTGTCGACCAGTTTTGAACCGCCGTACCATATTGCCCGTCGCTTCGCCTCGCTCGATCATCTTTCATCAGGGCGTGCCGGCTGGAATATCGTGACCTCGTCTAATCTGCTTGAGGCACAAAATTTTGGTTTAACCGCCCTGCCGGACCATGCTGAACGGTATGCAAGGGCCGCAGAGAGCATTAATGCGGTGCTGTCGCTCTGGCGGGGTTGGCAAGCGGATGCTCGTCTGGGAAATCAGCAAGATGGGCACTACCTCGATGCATCTAAGGTCAGGGCCTCACACTTTAACGGACGCTATATACAGACGGCGGGACCGTTAAATGTGCCTCGTTCCCCGCAGGGACGGCCATTACTGGTTCAGGCTGGCGCTTCGGAAGAAGGCCGGCAATTGGCAGCGCATTTTGCCGATGTCGTCTTTACCGCTCAGCAGACGCTGGAAGACGCCCGGGCATTCTATAAAGACATCAAACAACGAGCGGTTAACGCGGGGCGCGACCCGGACAGTATTATCATTATGCCGGGTATCATGCCCGTGGTGGCGACCTCGCACAGTAACGCGCAGAAAAGGCTGGACAAGATTAACGGTGGCATTATTCATCAGCATGCCATAGCGCAACTCTCTGAATATTTGCAATACGATGCCAGCCAGTTTGCTCTCGACCAGCCGTTGCCGGAAACGTTTGATGAACATTATCAAATCCAAACTAATCAGAGCCGTCTGACATTGATACTGCAATTAGCGCGGCACGAACACTTAACCGTCCGCCAGTTATTGCAGCGTATCGGTGGCGGCCGGGGGCATTATCTGCAGGTTGGAACTGCGCAAGACATTGCGGATACTCTGCAAAGCTGGTTTGAACAGGGTGCCGCTGATGGATTCAGTATCATGTCGCCGGTATTGCCTGGCGATTTAACCGCTTTTTGCAAATGGGTGATTCCGGAACTTCAGCGTCGGGGGCTGCGGCCTGCATTACACTCAGCATCGCCGTTGACCTTGCGTGAGAAGCTGGGTTTACCGCCGGTTGATTAGGTGCTGGCCAGTGCGCGAAATCTTCTTAAATTTAACCCCGTATTTCCTGTCAGCCAGCCTTATCCTGTGGGGTTGTCGGGTATTTTTTTACTTGTGTCAGCGAAACGTTTCGATGGCGATCACACTTTTATTATTCCTCGATTGTCTTCCACGCCACTTTTTTTACACTAACGTCAGCGAAACGTTTCGCCAGGGAGTAAAAAATGAAAAAAGGCACGTTACTGAACGCTGAAATCTCTTACGTGGTTTCCCGACTTGGTCATACCGATAGCCTGACCATCGGTGATGCGGGTTTGCCGATCCCTGCGGGTTTGCAACGTATCGATTTGGCGTTGACTCACGGTATTCCCAGTTTTATGCAGGTGGTGGAAACGGTAACAGAAGAGATGCAGGTAGAGAGCGCGGTGATAGCAGAGGAAATCCGGCAACATAATGCCTCGCTTCATCAGCAGTTGATCTCTTTGCTCAATGCCTTACAACATCGTCAGGGAAATACCATCAGCATTCGTTACATCAGTCATGAACAGTTCAAACAATTGACTCAGCATAGCCGGGCGGTGATTCGCAGTGGAGAGTGTTCTCCGTATGCCAATATTATCCTGGGTGCGGGTGTGACCTTCTGAGGCTGTCATGCAACCATTACTCCAGTTGAAAGACATTGAAAAATCATTCCCGGGCGTCAAGGCGCTAAATGGCGCTTCACTGGCGGTTTATCCTGGCCGCGTAATGGCGCTGGTGGGTGAAAATGGCGCCGGTAAATCAACCATGATGAAAGTACTGACGGGTATCTATACGCGGGATGCCGGTTCGCTGCTGTGGCTGGGAAAAGAAACCTGTTTCAGCGGACCAAAGGCATCGCAGGAAGCCGGTATTGGCATTATCCATCAGGAACTGAATCTGATCCCGCAATTAACCGTTGCTGAAAATATTTTTCTTGGTCGCGAATTCGTCAATCGTTTCGGTCGCATTGTATGGAAAAACATGTATGCCGCCGCCGATGCATTACTGCAACGCCTTAATTTGCATTTTAACAGTCACATACGGGTGAGTGATCTATCGATTGGCGATCAACAAATGGTTGAAATAGCCAAAGTTCTGAGTTTCGAATCCCGGGTGATAATCATGGATGAACCCACAGATGCGCTTACCGATACCGAAACCGTTTCACTGTTTCGCGTTATCAGGGAGCTGAAAGTGCAAGGGTGCGGCATTGTTTACATCTCACATCGGATGAAAGAGATTTTTGATATCTGTGATGACGTTACCATTTTCCGGGATGGTCAGTTTATTACTGAATGTGGCGTTGATTCACTGACGGAAGCATCGCTGATTGAAATGATGGTGGGACGTAAGCTGGAAGAGCAGTATCCCCGCCTCGATAAAGCGCCGGGTGAGGTGCGGTTAACGGTCGATAATCTGAGTGGACCCGGCATTAGTCAGGTGAGTTTCACGCTGCGGAAGGGAGAAATTCTTGGTATTGCCGGGCTGATGGGGGCCGGACGAACCGAGTTGATGAAGATTTTGTATGGCGCATTACCTCATACCAGCGGCGACGTTACGCTTGACGGGCGCCCTGTGGCTATACATTCACCACAAGATGGCCTGGCGCATGGCATTGTGTATATCTCAGAGGATCGTAAACGTGACGGCCTGGTGCTCGGTATGTCAGTAAAAGAAAACATGTCGCTCACCGCATTGCGTTACTTCAGTAGTGGCAGCGGCCGGCTGAAGCAGTCCGCTGAGCAGCTGGCAGTGAGCGATTTTATCCGCTTATTTACGATTAAAACGCCATCGATGGATCAACCGGTTGGGTTGCTTTCTGGCGGTAACCAGCAAAAAGTAGCGATTGCGCGCGGCCTGATGACACGCCCGAAAGTGTTGATCTTAGATGAGCCGACGCGTGGCGTTGATGTTGGGGCGAAAAAGGAAATTTATCAACTGATTAACCAATTTAAAGATGAAGGCTTGAGTATCATCCTGGTGTCGTCGGAAATGCCTGAAGTTTTGGGTATGAGTGACCGTATTCTGGTGATGCATGAAGGTCATCTCAACGGCGAGTTTACGATTGAACAAGCCACGCAGGAGTCCCTGATGGCTGCGGCTGTGGGCAAGCAATACAGCGAGGAGTTAGCACATTTATGAGTACGCAAACCATACCAGCCCGGCGCCGCTGGTTCAGCAAAGCCGGGTTGCTGGAACAAAAATCGCTGATTGCTCTGATCGTGTTGATCGCCATTGTTTCAGGTATGAGCCCGAACTTTTTCACGCTGAATAACCTGTTCAATATTCTTCAGCAAACATCAGTGAACGCCATTATGGCGGTCGGCATGACGCTGGTGATTTTAACCTCTGGCATCGACCTGTCCGTCGGGTCCCTGTTGGCGCTAACCGGCGCAGTGGCGGCATCAATTGTCGGGCTGGAAGTGAATGCGCTGATGGCGGTGGCGACTTCACTGGCTTTGGGCGCGTTTATCGGTGCTATCACCGGCATTATCATTGCCAAAGGTCGCGTGCAAGCCTTTATCGCCACACTGGTGATGATGCTGTTACTGCGCGGGATCACCATGGTGTATACCAATGGCAGCCCGATGAATACTGGTTTCAATGATAACGCTGATCTGTTTGGCTGGTTTGGTATTGGCCGCCCGTTGGGCGTACCTACCCCCGTCTGGATCATGGCGCTGGTTTTCCTGCTGGTCTGGTACATGCTGCATCACACGCGTCTTGGTCGCTATATCTATGCCCTCGGCGGTAACGAAGCGGCGACGCGGTTGTCCGGTATTAATGTCAATCGCGTAAAGATTATCGTTTATTCCCTGTGCGGCATGCTGGCGGCGCTGGCAGGCACCATTGAAGTGGCGCGCCTTTCTTCAGCACAACCGACAGCCGGTACGGGTTATGAACTGGATGCGATTGCGGCCGTGGTCCTTGGCGGGACAAGCCTCTCGGGTGGCAAAGGTCGCATCGTCGGTACGCTGATAGGGGCATTGATCCTGGGTTTCCTCAACAATGGGCTGAACTTGTTGGGGGTTTCTTCTTACTACCAGATGATCGTGAAAGCAGTTGTGATTTTACTGGCGGTATTGGTTGATAACAAAAGCAATAAATAACGCTTCTCCTTACAGGAACTTATAAGATGAAAATGAAAAAACTGACAGCGCTGGCGATCATTCTTGGGGCAACCCTGAGCGCTAATGCACTGGCAAAAGAGACCATCGCACTGGTGGTTTCCACGCTCAATAATCCCTTCTTCGTCTCGTTAAAAGAGGGAGCACAAAAAGAAGCCGATAAACTGGGCTATAACCTGGTGGTGCTTGATTCACAAAACAATCCGGCGAAAGAGCTGGCCAATGTACAAGATTTAACCGTCCGTGGCGCCAAACTGATGCTGATTAATCCCACGGATTCAGATGCCGTAGGCAATGCGGTGAAAATCGCCAATCAGGCGAAAATCCCGGTTATTACCCTGGATCGCGTTGCCGCACAGGGTGAAGTGGTTAGTCATGTGGCTTCGGATAACCGCATTGGTGGCCAAATGGCGGGTGACTTTATTGCTAAAAAAGTGGGTGATAACGCCAAACTCATTGAACTACAAGGGATTGCCGGTACTTCTGCGGCGCGTGAACGTGGTGAAGGTTTTAAAAAAGCGGCGGATGCCCATAAGTTCAGGATCCTTGCCAGCCAGCCTGCTGATTTTGATCGTACCAAAGGCCTGAACGTGATGCAGAATTTGTTGACTGCACATCCGGATGTACAGGCCGTATTCGCACAAAACGATGAAATGGCGTTGGGTGCGTTGCGGGCATTACAAACAGCCGGTAAAACGGGTGTGATTGTGGTGGGTTTTGACGGCACCAGCGATGGTGTGAAAGCGGTTGAAAGCGGTAAGCTGACGGCTACCGTGGCTCAGTTGCCGGGTAAAATGGGCGAGGCTGGCGTACAGATCGCTGATAAAGTACTGAAAGGCGAAAAAGTACCGGCTATCAATCCGGTTGATCTGAAGCTGGTCACCCAATAAATCCAAAAACAGGGCAACGCGCCCTGTTTTATGGCGCATTTTTCTGGACGATTTCTTTATGACTAAAACCGGTAAACTGGTGGTGCTTGGCAGCATCAATGTGGATCACATCCTGAATACGACGCGCTTTCCGCGTCCGGGAGAAACGGTGATCGGGAAGCAATATCAGGTCGCATTCGGCGGCAAAGGCGCGAATCAGGCAGTTGCGGCAGGGCGCAGTGGTGCGCATATTACGTTTATCGCCTGTGTGGGTGAAGACGCTATTGGTGAGGGTATCCGTAATCAACTGATAAAAGACCGTATTGATACCGTGGCAGTGGAAACAGTGACGGGAACGACTACCGGAGTGGCGCTGATTTTTGTCAATGGCGAAGGTGAAAATGCCATTGGGATTCATGCAGGCGCCAACGCTGCGCTGACGTCGGAACGTGTTAATCGTCATCAGCAAATTATTGCCGGGGCATCCGCGTTGCTGATGCAACTGGAGTCACCTCTGGATAGTGTGCTGACCGCGGCCAGAATTGCCCATCAACATCAAACACAGGTTATTCTCAATCCGGCGCCGGCAACACAACTCTCTGATGAGTTATTGTCGCTGGTGGATATGATAACCCCCAACGAAACAGAAGCCGAGATTCTTACTGGTATTGCGGTAACGTCAGAGGTGGATGCCGCGCGCGCCGCGGCGGTGCTGCATGATAAAGGTATTGGTACAGTATTGATTACTCTGGGAAGTCGTGGTGTCTGGTTAAGTGACCATGGTCAGGGCCAGCGTATCCCGGGGTTTCGTGTCGACGCGGTGGATACCATCGCCGCCGGTGATACGTTTAACGGTGCGTTAATCACTGCTCTGCTTGAACAACAGCCGATGGAACACGCGGTACGTTTCGCTCATGCCGCGGCAGCCATTGCGGTGACGCGAGCAGGCGCACAACCTTCGGTTCCATGGCGTGAAGAGATTGACGATTTTTTGCAGCAGCAACAGGAGTAAGTTTGATTGGCCACCATGAAAGATGTCGCTCGCCTGGCGGGGGTTTCAACCTCAACCGTTTCGCATGTTATTAATAACAACCGCTTTGTGAGTGATGCTGTCCGAAAAAAAATAGAAGCAGCGATTGGTGAGCTTAATTATGCGCCGTCGGCGTTGGCCCGGAGCCTAAAAATTAATCAAACCCGAACCATCGGTATGTTACTGACCGCCAGTAGCAATCCGTTTTATGCCGAGGTGGTGCGTGGAGTAGAAAACAGCTGTTATGAGCGTGGCTACAGCCTGGTATTGTGCAATACCGAAGGCAATGAAGATCGCATGAATCGCAGTCTGGAAACATTAATGCAGAAACGCGTTGATGGCTTGTTGATTATGTGTACCGAAAGCCAGTTACCTTCGGCGGACATACTCACGCGCTATCCCAGTATCCCCTCGGTAATGATGGACTGGGCGCCGTTTGAAGGCGGCAGTGATATTATTCAGGATAATTCATTGTTGGGCGGGGAGCTGGCAACCACATACCTGATTTCTCGTGGTTATACGCGTATTGCCTGTATTACCGGGCCGCTGGATAAAACCCAGGCGCGGTTGCGTCTTGATGGCTATAAAAAAGCGATGCAGGCTGCGGGGTTACCGGTCTTACCTGGGTATATTGTTGAAGGCGATTTCGAGTTCCATGGCGGCGTCAACGCGATGAATCAATTACTGACATTGAGCGAGGCGCCGCAGGCGGTATTTACCAACAATGACGCTATGGCGGTGGGCGTTTACTATGCGCTGTATCAGGCTGGGATAACGATCCCGCAGGACATTGCGGTGATGGGCTATGATGATATCGAACTGGCGCGTTATATGACGCCGCCGTTGACCACCATCCATCAACCGAAAGATGCATTGGGTAAGCTGGCTATTGATACGCTGATTCAGCGTCTTGGCGCGCCCGGCGCTGGTCAGCAAACACTGGTGTTAACGCCGGAATTGGTTGAGCGTCATTCGGTAGCGGATATTTAAGTTTTCTGCCGCGGTTGATCACGGTTAGTGATCAGATTACGTCCATCGACCGGTTTTAGTTGCATAAACACCAGGGCTGACAAGATGGTCACACCTCCCATGATTAAGAAGGTGGTATGAAAATGTTGTACAACCGTGCCATCAAACTGTTCACAAAAGCGTAGCACCACTGCGCTAATCGCAACACCAAAACTGATTGACAGTTGCTGTGTAACCGCCAGCACACTGTTGCCACTGCTGGCATTATCATCGGTCAGGTCAGCCAGCGTGATGGTATTCATTGCGGTAAATTGCGTTGACATTGCCATCCCCAAAATAAACAGCGGCAAGATGAGCACCATGATTTCCATCCCTGGTGATTGTAGAGCGAAGCTGCTGATAAACATGCCGATGATAATCGTAATCCCCACCAGAGTATTGCGATAACCAAACCAGCGTAGCACCTGTGTCACGGTGGATTTTGCCAGCAATGAGCCAATGGCGGTAGGTGCCATCATACAGCCAGCAATGATGGCCGGGTAGCCAAAGCCCACTTGCAACATTAATGGCATCAAAAATGGCACGCAGCCAGTGCCGAGACGTGAAGCGATATTACCAATAATGCCGATGGAGAAGGTGCGTATTTTGAACATGGGCAAGCCGATCAACGGCGACGGATGGCGACGGGCATGAGTGATATAGAGAAGCAACAGTAACACGCCGCACACTAATACGCTTGTGGCCATCATTCCCGAGACAATCTTCTCGCCAAATAGCTCAATACCGCAGGACAGTAACACCAGACCGAGTCCAAACAGAATAAATCCCAATAAGTCAAAACGGCGACGTAGCGTGGTGAAATTTGGCATATATTTACGGGCGTAAAAGATGCCCAGCATGCCGATAGGAATATTGATCAGAAAAATCCAGTGCCAGGTTGCATAAGTTACCAGTACGCCGCCGAGTAAAGGGCCAAGAATCGGGCCGACAAGGCCAGGCATAGTGACAAAGTTCAACACCGGCAACAGTTCGCTACGGGGATAAGCGCGCAATAACGACAAACGGGCGACAGGCATCATCATTGCGCCCCCAATCCCTTGTATTACGCGGGAAATAACCAACATACTCAGTGAACCGGAAAGCGCACAAGCCAGTGAACCGAGGATAAAGAGTGAAACTGCGACGATAAACACTTTTCGTGTGCCGTACCGATCTGCCAGCCAGCCGCTCACCGGGATTAACATGGCAACCGTCAAGGTATAACTGATCACGGCAGACTGCATGGCGAGCGGAGAACGGCCAAGACTTTGTGCAACGGCTGGCAAGGCAGTGTTAAGAATCGTGGCATCCAATGATTGCATAAAAAAAGCCATTGCGGCTATCCAGGGAAGACCAGCCATACTGCGCGCGGATCTGATCATTGCACTTCCTTTTCTTTATTTGGGTCAGTTGCATGGTGTCCGGAAAGTGTTCTTTAGAATAGCATCTTCTTCTTTTTGGTCATGCGCCGTTTTTCTCTTCCTTTTTTCGATGGGTTTCCTCAGAAACAGTAAGAATAAGGCGGATTTATCGGCAGTTGATCAGAAAAAAGGATTCATTCATCATTTTTTTGTAAGAAACACTTGTCAGCCGGCGGGAACCCCCTATAATGCGCCCCCACTGACCCGGGATAACCGGTCAGCGGAGGTCACACTCCGGCGGGGCTTCAGGAAATAAATACTTGACTGGCCCGGAGGAAAGCGTAA
>JAATFO010000062.1 GCA_015655145.1 Enterobacterales bacterium
ATGGAAGGAATATCGGAAGCTACCCTGTATAACTGGCGTAATCAGGCAAAAGCTGAGGGGGAAACCGGTGCCCGGCGCAGACAAAAACAGTGAACACTGGCCTGCGGAAGCCCGCTTCGCCGCCATCGTGGAAACCGCCACGCTTTCTGAGACCGAAATGGCAGAGTACTGCCGTAAAAAAGGCCTTTACCCGGAACAACTCACTCAGTGGAAGCAGGCATTTTTGCGGGTGTCTTCACCTGATAATAAAGCCGCGCTCAGACAAAACCAGAAAGAAGTCAAGCAACTAAAACGCGAACTGGTGCGTAAGGAAAAAACCCTGGCGGAGGCGACAGCGATGCTGGTGCTGCGAAAGCGGTTGCGGGACTATTACGGGGAAACGGACGAGGACGACTGACGCCGGTCCCGGAACGGGTGGCGTTAAGTGGTTATGTTCGCGAAGCCATGACGAACGGCGCTCGGCTGTCCGTGGCCCTGCGGGAAATCAGCCTGAGTGAACGCACCTGGCGGCGATGGCACAAGAGCGCGGAAGACGGGCGTCCGGGGGCAATGATGACTGCCCCACACTTTTTCATGCTTTCCCCGGATAAACCGGGGCGCCTTTAATTATATGTCTTTGCTGCCGCGAGCGGCACGTTTACGATCATTCTCGGTTAAATGACGCTTACGAATACGCACCGAGGTCGGTGTGACTTCGACCAGTTCATCATCATCAATAAACTCAAGCGCTTGTTCCAGAGACATTTTCACTGGCGTGACTAACACCGTGGCTTCATCAGTACCCGATGCCCGCATGTTGGTCAGTTTCTTACCGGTCAGACAGTTCACTGTCAAATCGTTAGAGCGACTATGAATACCAATGATCTGGCCTTCATATACTTCCGCACCATGACCAATGAACAGTTTGCCGCGATCCTGTAAACCAAACAGGGCGAAGGCAACCGCTTTCCCCTGACCATTGGAGATTAATACCCCGTTCTGACGCTGACCAATTTCACCAACACGGACATCATCATAATGACTAAAGGTGGAATAAAGCAGGCCAGTGCCGGAGGTCATGGTCATGAATTCGGTACGGAAACCAATCAAACCACGGCTGGGAATTATATAGTCGAGACGAATGCGGCCTTTACCATCAGGGATCATGTCTTTCACATCACCCTTACGCTCACCCATCGCCTGCATTACCGCGCCCTGGTGCTGCTCTTCGATATCCAGTGTCACGTTTTCGAACGGCTCTTGCGTACGGCCATCAATCACACGGTTGATAACTTTCGGACGCGATACCGCCAGTTCAAAACCTTCACGGCGCATATTTTCAATCAGCACAGAAAGGTGCAATTCACCACGGCCTGAGACCCGGAAGGCATCCGCATCTTCAGTTTCTTCAACGCGCAACGCCACGTTATGAACCAGTTCTTTGTTCAGACGTTCGAGGATCTGACGTGAAGTCACATACTTCCCTTCTTTACCGCAGAACGGCGAAGTATTGACGTTGAAGAACATGGTCACCGTAGGCTCATCCACGCTCAATGCGGGAAGTGCTTCGATATTCTGCGGATCGCAGATGGTGTCAGAGATATTCAGCTCACCCAACCCGGTGATAGCAATAATATCGCCCGCTTCCGCTTCAACGGCATCAATACGCTCCAGTCCCATGTGAGTCAGCACTTTACCGACTTTACCGTTACGGGTTTTGCCTTCGCTATCAATCACGGTGACTTGCTGGTTCGGCTTCACTTTGCCGCGTTTGATGCGCCCGATGCCGATAACGCCCAGGTAATTGTTGTAATCCAACTGCGAGATTTGCATCTGGAACGGCGCATCCAGTTCCACTTTCGGCGGTGAGACATAATCCACAATCGCCTGATACAGCGGCGTCATGTCGTCCGCCATATCGGCATAATCAGTACCGGCGATACCATTTAATGCCGATGCATAAATAACCGGGAAATCAAGTTGTTCATCGGTTGCGTCAAGATTCACGAACAGGTCGAACACCTGATCGACAACCCAGTCAGGACGTGCACCCGGGCGGTCAATTTTATTGATCACCACAATCGGTTTCAGGCCATTCGCAAACGCTTTTTTGGTCACAAAACGGGTTTGCGGCATCGGCCCGTCCATAGCGTCAACGACCAGCAATACCGAATCAACCATCGACATCACACGCTCGACCTCGCCACCGAAATCAGCGTGTCCCGGGGTATCCACAATATTGATACGATAGTTGTGCCAGTTAATGGCAGTATTTTTTGCGAGGATAGTAATCCCTCGCTCTTTCTCCAAATCGTTGGAGTCCATTACACGTTCAGTTGCTTCGGTACGGGAATCAAACGTACCAGACTGCTGTAGCAACTTATCAACCAGGGTGGTTTTCCCATGGTCAACGTGCGCAATAATGGCGATGTTACGCAAATTTTCGATCACAACTTTGCCTCAGGCATTAGAAATAGCGCGCTATTGTACACGGATTAATCGAAGGACTGAACAGGATCACACTTTTAGCAGAAAGATTGTCGTTAGCATTGCTTTTTTACCCCGGTTACAGTGCAAATATTGCACGCCAGCGACATAACGCACCAAAACAGTGCTCTTGAATTACCCATATGCACATAAATAGTGCATATTATCCATCGTGGTGCATCCTTCGTCTCACGAGAGGGCGCATGATAGCGCCTTTTTAGGCAAATATAAAAGTTGGCATAGAATTCGCTTTAATCGGTATAAGCGAAAACGGCAGTTTCCACAACGGTTGATAGCTTGTCTGAGATCTTTTGTTATCGGATGTGCGCCTCTTTATACGCACCTTGCCAATGAAAGTTCTCGAATCACGACGACAATGACAACAATATCCAGGAGAGTTGAGTATGTCCGCTGAACACGTTCTGTCTATGATGAACGAACACGAAGTAAAGTTTGTTGACCTGCGCTTTACCGATACCAAGGGTAAAGAACAACACGTTACCATTCCGGCGCATCAGGTTAACGCTGACTTCTTCGAAGAAGGCAAAATGTTTGACGGTTCGTCAATCGGCGGCTGGAAAGGCATTAACGAATCGGACATGGTCCTGATGCCAGACGCAACCACCGCAGTTATCGACCCGTTCTATGAAGATCCAACCCTGATCATTCGTTGTGACATTCTCGAACCCGGCACGATGCAAGGCTATGACCGCGACCCGCGCTCCATCGCCAAGCGAGCTGAAGATTTCCTGCGTTCTTCCGGCATCGCCGACAGTGTGATGTTCGGGCCTGAACCGGAGTTCTTCCTGTTCGATGATGTCCGTTTCGGCAGCAGCATTTCCGGATCCCACGTGGCGATTGATGATATCGAAGCAGCATGGAACTCCGATAAAAAATACGAAGGCGGCAATAAAGGCCACCGTCCCGGGATCAAAGGCGGTTATTTCCCGGTTCCGCCGGTCGATTCCTCACAAGATATCCGTTCTGCAATGTGCCTGACGATGGAACAAATGGGTCTGGTTGTTGAAGCCCACCACCATGAAGTCGCCACTGCCGGTCAAAATGAAGTGGCCACCCGCTTCAATACCATGACGAAAAAAGCGGACGAAATTCAGATCTACAAATATGTAGTGCATAACGTTGCTAACGCTTACGGAAAAACCGCCACTTTTATGCCAAAACCGATTTTTGGTGATAACGGTTCCGGTATGCACTGCCATATGTCGCTGTTTAAAGGCGGCAACAACCTGTTCTCTGGCGATAAATACGGCGGCTTGTCCGAAACCGCGTTGTTCTACATCGGCGGCGTTATCAAACACGCGAAAGCGATCAATGCGCTGTCAAACCCGACCACCAACTCTTACAAACGTCTGGTCCCGGGTTATGAAGCACCGGTGATGCTGGCTTACTCCGCACGTAATCGCTCTGCTTCCATCCGTATTCCGGTGGTTGCCAGCCCGAAAGCGCGTCGTATCGAAGCCCGTTTCCCGGACCCTGCAGCTAACCCGTATTTGGCGTTCTCTGCACTGTTGATGGCAGGCCTTGATGGCGTTATCAACAAAATCCACCCTGGCGATGCGATGGATAAGAACCTGTATGATTTGCCACCAGAAGAAGAAGCTGAAATTCCAAAAGTAGCAGGTTCTCTGGAAGAAGCGCTGAATGCGCTGAATGAAGATCGCGAGTTCCTGACACGTGGCGGGGTGTTCACCGATGATGCCATCGATGCCTACATTGAACTGTGTAAGTCTGAAGTTGACCGTGTTCGCATGACGCCACATCCGGTAGAGTTCGAACTTTATTACAGTGTTTAATGTGGTTTGATGTTTTTTGTTGCCGTGGAAACTTTCAGCCCATCTCCGGATGGGCTTTTTTCTCCACCCATCCATCGTGAGTAATAACCGTTTATCGGCTCCGTGACTATAATGCACTAAAACCGTGCAGGGGATCGCTATATGGCAACAGGCACACAGCCCGATGCTGGGCAGATTCTCAATTCTCTTATCAACAGTATTTTGCTGGTCGATAGCGAGTTGGTGATTCATTACGCCAATCCCGCGGCACAACAATTACTGGCACAAAGTTCCCGCAAGCTTTTTGGCACGCCATTGCCAGAATTGACAGGCTATTTTTCACTGAATATTGGGGTGATGCAGGAGAGCCTTGAAGCAGGGCAGGGATTTACTGACAGTGAAGTGACGCTGGTGGTGGACAGTCGCGCGCATATTATGTCGTTGACGGCACAACGTCTGCCGGAGGGGTTCATTCTGCTTGAAATGGCGCCAATGGATAACCAACGCCGTCTCAGCCAGGAGCAGATCCAACATGCCCAGCAGGTTGCCGCGCGTGATTTAGTACGTGGACTGGCCCATGAAATAAAAAATCCACTCGGCGGATTACGCGGTGCGGCACAGTTGCTGGCCAAAGCGCTGCCTGATCCTTCATTAACTGAGTACACCAAAGTGATCATCGAGCAGGCCGACCGTCTGAGTAATTTGGTCGATCGGCTATTAGGGCCGCAACAGCCAGGAATGCATGTTACCCAAAGTATCCATCAGGTCGCTGAACGTGTGGTGAACCTGGTGTCGATGGAACTGCCCGATAATGTTGTACTGGTGCGTGATTACGACCCCAGTTTGCCGGAGTTGCCCCATGATCCGGACCAGATAGAACAAGTGTTGCTGAACATCGTTCGTAACGCGCTGCAGGCCCTTGGTCAACAAGGCGGCACCATTACTTTACGTACGCGCACCGCCTTTCAGCTCACCCTGCATAGCGTGCGTTATCGCCTGGTTGCTCGCATTGATGTGGAAGATGATGGTCCGGGTATTCCGGCTCATCTACAAGATACGCTGTTTTATCCAATGGTAAGCGGGCGCGAAGGGGGCACCGGTTTAGGCCTTTCTATCGCTCGCAGTCTGATCGACCAGCATTCAGGAAAAATAGAATTTAACAGCTGGCCTGGTCATACCGAATTTTCGATTTACCTGCCTATTCGCCAGTGAGGTTTCTATGCAACGAGGGATAGTTTGGATCGTCGACGATGATAGCTCCATCCGCTGGGTGCTTGAACGCGCACTCACTGGAGCCGGTTTAAGCTGTGCTGCGTTTGACAGCGCCACAGACGTGCTGGATGCACTGGCAACCAAAACCCCGGATGTTTTATTATCAGACATTCGTATGCCTGGCATGGACGGATTAGCGTTGTTAAAGCAAATTAAACAACGCCATCCCATGCTGCCGGTGATCATTATGACGGCGCATTCTGACCTGGATGCCGCCGTCAGCGCCTATCAACAAGGTGCTTTCGACTACCTGCCAAAACCGTTTGATATTGATGAAGCCGTTGCCCTGGTTGAACGTGCCATAAGCCATTATCAGGAGCAGCAACAACCGCGCAACCAACCAGTCAATGGCCCAACCACCGATATTATCGGTGAAGCACCCGCCATGCAGGATGTGTTTCGCATCATTGGTCGTTTGTCTCGCTCCTCAATTAGCGTATTGATTAATGGTGAGTCCGGCACTGGCAAAGAATTAGTCGCCCATGCGTTACATCGCCATAGTCCGCGCGCTAAGGCGCCGTTTATCGCACTAAATATGGCGGCAATCCCCAAGGATCTGATCGAATCTGAATTGTTTGGTCATGAGAAAGGGGCATTTACCGGCGCGAATCAGGTACGTCAGGGCCGTTTTGAGCAAGCCGACGGCGGCACATTGTTTCTTGATGAAATCGGCTATATGCCGCTTGATGTCCAGACCCGGTTATTGCGTGTACTGGCCGATGGTCAGTTCTACCGCGTTGGCGGCTATGCACCGGTGAAAGTGGATGTCCGTATCATTGCGGCAACACACCAGAATCTTGAAATGGGTGTGCAGGAAGGTAAATTCCGTGAAGACTTATTTCATCGTTTAAATGTAATTCGTGTTCATTTACCCCCGCTACGTGAACGCCGTGAGGATATTCCACGTCTGGCGCGCCATTTCCTGCAAATCGCCGCACGGGAACTGGGGGTAGAAACCAAAATCCTGCACCCGGAAACCGAAGCCGCATTAACGCGCCTGCACTGGTCCGGTAATGTGCGTCAGTTGGAAAACACCTGTCGCTGGTTGACCGTCATGGCGGCAGGCCAGGAAGTGCTGATCCAGGACTTGCCCCCGGAATTGTTTGAAAGCACCACAACTGACAATCCGGTGCAATCTTTACCCGACAGCTGGGCTACGTTACTGGCGCAATGGGCTGATCGCGCATTGCGTTCCGGTCATCAAAATTTGCTCTCTGAAGCGCAACCCGAAATGGAGCGTACACTGCTAACCACCGCGTTACGCCATACCCAGGGACACAAACAGGAAGCGGCACGTTTACTGGGCTGGGGGAGAAATACACTAACGCGAAAACTGAAAGAACTGGGAATGGAATAAAACCCGGCTCACAAGGCAATATCTGGCGCAGGCAATTTGAACACCAACCGTACGTGCGAACCTGAGGATTTCAGGTTCGTTTTTTCTGCAACAGGGGCAGCGGTATAGCGCGAAGCGTAAAGAAGATCGACGACATACTGCACGTTTTACGTAGTCATCTCACTTTATACGCCGGTATTGTTCAGTATTATTCCGGACTGTAATCGGGAGGTAATAATGTTAGAATCGCTCATTCATGTGGTATCGCAAAGCGCTATAACCAGCACCGCCGTGAGCCACTCGCCGCAGACGGCATTAGCTGCCTTGCTCTGTGCGGTGATGATTAATTTGTTCAGTTAAACAACATCGCCGGCGAAGACATCGGCCGGCCGTGTTGCGACAGACCCTCTCGAATTATCGCATTTCCCGCCAGACCGCCACCTTTCCTGCGAACAACTCAAATAACCCGCGAGAACTGCCGTATTCGCGTTTCCTTGCGCAGACAGGCATCAAAGCACATACAGACATTTCGGATCAGCAAACGCCCTTTAGCGCTCACCTGAAGGCCCTTATCGTCCATGATAACCAACCCATCCGCAATGAGCGGTTGCAGTAACGCCAAATCCTCGGCGAAATAGTCGGCAAAATGAATCTGCCAGGCGTGTTCAACGCGCGAAAAATCCAGTGCAAAATTACAAATCAGGGTTTTAATCACATCACGCCGCAGACAATCATCCTGGCTGAGCGTAATGCCGCGCCATAATGCATGACCGTGCTGTGCAACACTGGGATAATACGCATTGAGTGCCTTTTGATTCTGCGCATAGCTGTCACCGATCATACTGATGGCCGATACGCCCATCCCCAGCAAATCGGTATCGCCCTGGGTGGTATATCCCTGAAAATTACGATGCAGCTTACCTGCGCGCTGAGCGATAGCCAGCTCGTCATGAGGGCGAGCAAAATGATCCATGCCGATAAACTGATAACCTTCCGCCGTCAGCATCGTGATGGTGTTTTGCAGAATATCCAGTTTCTGATGCGCATCCGGTAGCTCATCTTCTTTGATTTTACGTTGTGCGGCAAATAACGCGGGCAAATGCGCATAATTGAAAACACTCAGGCGATCAGGATTAAGCTCCGCCACTTTACGCAAGGTAAAGGCAAAACTCTGCGGCGTCTGTTTGGGCAAACCATAAATTAAATCAATGCTGACAGAGATAAAACCCAGCATACGCGCTCGTTGCATTAGCGCGAAAATAACGCTTTCATCCTGCATCCGGTTAACACGTTCCTGCACCGTTTTATTAAAGTCCTGTACCCCCATACTCAACCGATTGAACCCGGCGGCCCGCAGGTGATCGAGAACATCCAGTTCAATTTCGCGCGGATCAATTTCAATGGAAATTTCCGCGTCCTCACTGAAATGGAAACAGCCGCGCAGTACCGCCATTAACCGGGTAATTTGGGCTTTATCCAGAAATGTTGGCGTACCGCCGCCCCAGTGCATCTGAGTAACGGTTCGCCGGCCAAACAGCATTGCCCGGTGGCGAATTTCCTGCTCAAGCACATCGAGGTACTGATCGGCTTTATGCTGCTGACGCGTCACCAGCTTATTGCAGCCACAGAAGTAGCACAGTCGGTGGCAAAACGGAATGTGGAGATAAAGAGAAAGCGGCCGCGCCGGATAACGCTGTGTCGCTTGACGGAATGCTTCCTCGCGGTAACATTCACTGAACTCCAGGGCTGTCGGATAGGATGTATAACGCGGCCCGGCGTGGTTATATTTTTGGATCAGGGCAAGATCCCATTCAATCAGCGGCAATGACATGAAAGCTCCTTCCAGTTACGTCGTCTCACAGACCGTTGCAAGGACGATAACTGCTGACGTTGCTGGTTGACGGTCACCCGACGCAACCGCAGTTTCAGTCGTGCCCGATGGCGTAGTTTAGCCAATAACCCCAACAGATAACATGCCAGAAGCAGTGCCAAAATTGATCCAAGCCAAAACATATTGTAAAACCGTATATGCAGGGCATTCCATGTTGAGAATACCCCCGCAAATTCAGGAAAAAGCTTACTGACCGCCTTTTAACAGACGGTACATATCTTCTTCAGCTTCATCATCATCATCCAGCTCAATACCCAGTTGTTCCATCAGCACATCGATACGATCCAACTGTTGATCCAGCCAGGCTTGCTCTTCCGCTGGCAATGTTTCACCCTTTTCCAGCCGATCCAGCAATGCATCCGTCCGTTGATCATTTTCAAGTGCGGCCAGTTCTTCTTGCGCGCTGAGTGCAGGTTGCGGCTCCTGAGGGGGTTGTTTCACCGTTTTAGCGGGCGATGCCTTCCCTTCTACCAGCAAAGGAATCGGCTTTTTACTGCCAATCCGCGGGTCTTTTACCGGTGAATCACTGTGTTTATTCCGACTTTGAAGCTGTGGATTGGCACGACTACCTGATGTATTACCACGGTGTTTTTTATCGTGCTTGCGATCGCGCGCTTCCTGATTCAGCTGTTCACGTGTTTTACGTTTTTCTTTTGGCGCTGTCGTTTTACCCTGTGGGGTACGGGTAGATTTCATGATATTAGCTCTCGGGGATGTGTATTCAGTATAGAATTGCGGCGAAATCTAGCAGAAAGTAAATAAAGAAAAAAGGCGCCAGGGTGACCTGGCGCCCTTTTTCGCACCTTCCGTAGAAAAACCGGCTTCCTTTATGTCCTTTTTAGCAAACAACATCCCGGTTTCTCCTTTTGCTATCCACACGTCCTGGCGGTTTCCTTTTCCGTTACAGGTTCCGTCCACTGGACCTTATCCCTGCTCCTGACTCGTTGCCCGCCTGGCACTCCCTGAGCACTTCATCATGAAGTGAGCATCCGACTCTGAAAATGACTTTAGACCAAATGGTCAAAGTGGCAAGGGGCAAACATAAATTATTTTTATTTATTGAATATTGAGTTACTTATGGCAAAAGCAAACGCGGCCAGTACCTCTTCGAGAACACGATGATGGTTCAACAAACTAAATTCTCACTGTTGTTTGAGAGTATCAGCACCGAAAAGACGACAGCAGAGGAAAGGCAGGCAGCAAGTAACCGGAGTAAATAGCTAACAGAATAACGGAACAGTGAGCCGTCTGGCACTTTACGGGTATAATCACCGCATCGACCCACCACTCTGATTTGGAGTCTCCCTTGTCTGGCTGGAATTATCACGTAACACATTTTGTCACCAGCGCACCCAATATCCACCATCTGCCCGCAGATACAGGTATTGAAGTAGCGTTTGCTGGCCGTTCAAACGCCGGGAAATCGAGCGCGCTGAATACCCTGACCAACCAGAAAAGCCTGGCTCGCACCAGTAAAACGCCGGGCCGTACACAATTGATCAACCTGTTCGAGGTGAGCGACGGCCTGCGACTGGTTGACTTGCCGGGCTACGGCTATGCCGAAGTGCCAGAGGACGTCAAACAGCGGTGGCAACAGGCGCTCGGTGAATACCTACAGATGCGTCATTGCCTGAAAGGTCTGGTGGTACTGATGGATATTCGTCACCCAATGAAGGATCTCGATCAACAAATGATTCAGTGGGCTGTGGAGAGCCATATTCCGGTACTGGTGTTGTTGACTAAGGCCGATAAACTCGCCTCAGGCGCCCGTAAAAATCAACTCAATCTCGTGCGTGAAGCTTCACTGGCCTCTATGGGCGATGTGCAGGTTGAAATATTTTCTTCATTGAAAAAGCTTGGCGTAGATAAACTGCGTCAGAAACTGGATAGCTGGTTCAGTGAATCTGCACCAACCGAAGAAATAGCATAATAAACAGATGATTATTGCTATGCAGCACAAGGCACATCACCGGTATACAGCACTGACAAGCGAATAGATGCACAATAAAAAACGCCCCAGTCATAAAATGACTGGGGCGGCTAATATTTAGCCAAATCCGATTACATTTAAGTAAAAGGTCTGAAAGATAGAACATCTTACCTCTGTACCCTACGACTTAAACTCTACATGATTTTTTCTGACCTAAAAAGCGTTTTTTGTAGTTAATTTTCATCAAACGACAATTATTTCATAATGTACGTCACAAAAAAGGGCTTCTCCTGTAGCTTAATTACCAAAAAAATGCTTTAGAGATAAACGGTTAGCGTAATTCGTTCGCCCCGCACTGGCCTGTCACAATCGGCTGAAGCGATTAAGTAAATTATTTTTTTATTCTTGCACGAACAATACCTGTCCAAGAACCTGGCTACAGGCGCTTAGTGCGCCTGATCCCAGTTATCTCCTACCCCCACATCAACACGCAATGGCACGTCCAGAGCCATACTACTTTCCATCAACTGGCGGATTTTCTCACTGGCTGTGGCTATCGCTTCTTCTTTCACTTCGAACACCAGTTCATCATGGACTTGCATAATCATCTTCACATCTGGTGATGTCTGCGTCATTAGCCAGCCATCTACCGCGATCATCGCGCGCTTAATGATATCTGCCGCAGTACCTTGCATTGGCGCATTGATCGCCGCACGTTCAGCCGCTTTACGCCGTATTGCATTACTCGATGTGATATCCGGCAGATAGAGACGACGGCCATTTAGCGTCGATACATAACCCATCGCTGACGCTTGCTGGCGAGTATTTTCCATGTATTGCAGCACGCCAGGATAACGTTCGAAATAAAGATCCATGTATTTCTTCGCCTCACCCGCGCCAATATTAAGCTGACGTGACAGACCGAAAGCGCTCATACCATAAATCAGACCAAAGTTGATTGCTTTCGCACTACGGCGTTGCTCGCCGGTGACGTTTTCCAGCGCCAGTCCAAATACTTCAGCCGCAGTGGCGCGATGGATGTCTTGCCCTTCAGCAAAGGCCCGTAATAAGCCTTTATCCTGCGACAAATGTGCCATGATTCGTAACTCAATCTGTGAATAGTCTGCGGCAATGAGACAATACCCTTTGGGCGCAATGAATGCCTGGCGAATACGCCGCCCTTCCTCATTGCGTACCGGGATATTCTGTAAATTCGGATCCGTAGAAGATAAACGCCCGGTTGCCGTAACCGCCTGATGGTAAGAAGTATGCACGCGTCCGGTGTGAGGATTAATCATCTGCGGCAGTTTATCGGTATAGGTAGATTTAAGTTTAGATAACCCGCGATGTTCGAGAATCACTTTCGGCAGTGGGTAATCCAGCGCCAGCTCAGCCAGTACTTCTTCACTGGTGGACGGCGCTCCTCCCGGCGTTTTTTTCGTCGGCTTGATTCCCTGCTTCTCAAACAGAATAGTTTGCAGCTGTTTGGGTGAGGAGAGATTAAACGGTTCGCCCGCCAACTCATGAGCCTTTTCTTCCAGCTCAGCCAGCCGCGTTGTCAGTTCTTTAGAATGAGCCGCCAGAATTTTGGGGTCGATCAATACGCCGTTACGTTCAATGCGCGAAATCACCGTCAGCAATGGCATCTCAATATGTTCAAAAACGCTTTTCGGCCCGGGCTCTTTTTCCAGCTCCGGCCACATTTTCAGATGCAGGTGTAACGTGACATCCGCATCCTCTGCGGCGTAATGCGCGGCCTGTTCTAACGCAATTTGATTAAAGGTGAGCTGGTTTTTTCCTTTACCTGCAATGTCTTCAAAAGTGACCGTTTTATGATTCAACCAGCGTGCTGCCAGCGTGTCCATATCATGTTTCCCGGCAACACTGTTCAGCATGTAGGATTCCAGCATGGTATCGAACTGAATGCCTTTCAATTCAATACTATGGGTTTTCAGTACACCGCGATCAAATTTAAGATTCTGACCCACTTTATGAGCATTATCATCTTCCAGCAACGGCTTAAGGCGTGCCAGCACCTCCGCACACGCCAGTTGTTCTGGAGCGTCAAGATAATCATGTGCCACGGGCAAATATGCCGCCTCTCCTGGAGCAACCGCAAAGGACAGGCCAATAATGTTAGCGCTGAGCGTATCCAGGGAATCCGTTTCCAAATCTAACGCGAACAACTCGCTGTTCTTCAATTTATTGAGCCATTCGGCAAACGTGTCTTCATCCAGAATCGTGACATACCTTTCAGCGGAGAGTGTTTTGGGCGTTTCCACTTGTTGAACCGCGTCAGCCCCGCCTTTCGGCACCGCTGACGCGGTTTTTTTACCTTGTAACCATATTCCCTCGTCCAGATCAGTGAGCCAGCGTTTGAACTCATAGTGCCGAAACAACCCTGAGAGCACATCAACGGCTGGCGCGTTAACGGTCAGTTCATCACACGCAACGTCCAGCGCTACATCGGTCTTGATGGTCGCCAGTTGATAAGAGAGGAACGCGACATCTTTATTCTGCGCAAGCTTAGTCGACAACGTTTTGGCGCCACGTATGGCAAGCCCGGCCACTTTATCGAGGTTTTCGTAGATCACCTGCATGCCCCCCAGGCCCTGTAACAAAGACTGGGCGGTTTTTTCGCCAACACCAGGGACACCAGGAATATTATCGGATGCGTCCCCCATCAGCGCAAGGAAATCGATAATCAGCTCAGGAGGAATACCGTATTTCTCATTGACCTCTTCGGGCCCAAGAATGGCATTATTCATGGTATTAATCAGAGTAATATTTGGCGTCACTAACTGCGCCATATCTTTATCGCCCGTACTGATTAATACTGCGCGCCCTTGCTGCTCAGCCTGAAGCGCCAGTGTACCAATAACGTCATCAGCTTCCACACCAGAGACCGCCAACAGCGGTAACCCCATGGCTTTTACCATTTGATGTAGCGGCTCAATTTGCACACGAAGATCATCCGGCATCGGCGGGCGATGCGATTTATAGTGTTCAAACAATTCATCGCGGAATGTTTTGCCTTTCGCATCAAACACCACAGCAGCATGACTCGGCTTATATTGCAGCAACAGGCTGCGCAGCATATTCAATACGCCATACATTGCACCAGTAGGTTCACCGGCACTGTTGGTCAACGGCGGAAAAGCATGATAAGCGCGATACAGATAAGAGGAGCCGTCTACCAGAATTAATGGATTTTCTGCAATTTTTGCCATAAGTCGTCATGTTCTTCCTGGTTTATTTGGATGGGGCTAAGCATGCCACAACTGGAGATTAAAGATGAAATAACCTGGGCTAATGGCATGGGAAAGATCGTTTATTTACGACCAACATTCCAAAGATATCCTGTGGATAAGTTTGTGTGTAAATTTCATAATGTATTGTTATTTAAAGTTCAGGACTGTCACTTAAATAATTAAAAACAATAAAATCAATTAATTACAACATTATTGCGGATTGTACCACTTTTTAGACATGAACGGGGTCAATGTGGATATAAATATTATGGATCGTTCAAACTCACAACATCTCTGTCTGAAAATCAGCAAAATTACGATATTTATCCTGGTAATAAACCGTGGACTTTGGCACATAAAGGGGATCACGCCAGAGATAAACATACCGAACCGGTGAACAACACCCACAAAAATATCAACAGCAGACTAAGCACCCCATAAGGACTGAGTTCAAAAACCTCTGCTTTACTGTCATAAAAGACAATCCATCGACATTCCGAATGGTCAGATTTTTGCGAGCGGTTCACCTGTCAGCATCTTTCTTCACCCCGTTTTACGGTTGCCCAACGAGAAATTTCACTACGCTGGCATATTGCTGGACAAAGTTATCCATAGAACTGGTATCCAGACCACCGTTATTTACCCTGTATTTGCCATTAACAAACATCGTCGGGACGCCCTGCAAATTGACATCCACCGCCGCTTTTTGTTGCTGAGCAACCAGCGCTTTCACCGCAAAGCTGTTCCAGGCGGCATCATATTGTTCCGGGGTAATGCCTGCAGCTTTGATAAACGTATCCTTCAGGCTGGCAGCATCTGTAATGGTCTGAGTTTTCTGAAAGCCTTCAAAGAGAGGCACTGTTACTTTATCTTCAACACCAAGGGCCATGGCAATGGCCCAGGCCTGTGTGGTGACAGGACCCAAATCACCGCCCAGAAAATCAACATGGTACTGAGTAACTTTGACGCCTTCAGGCAGTTTTTTCTTCACCGCATCGTTAACGTGGTAAACGAGTTCAAACTGGTAACAATGTGGGCAAAAAAATGAGAAAAACTCCAGTACCTGAGGTTCGCCGGCAACGGGCTTATCAAGGGTGACATACTGCTGACCGTCAGTAAATTGCGCAGCGGAAACGCTAAATGCCAGAGCCAGCCCGACAAGCGCAAGCCATATCTTTTTCATCTTAAAGCTCTCTCCTTAATCAACATCAAAATTCAGGCATTAACTGTAGCGGGGGTTCCTGCAACAGTTTGTCCTGCTCTGTAAAAATAGAAATCTGTCGGCGCCAGAAATCTTCATCCGTCATCCACGGAAAACTTTTCGGAAAGGCAGGGTCCTGCCAACGGCGCACAATCCAGGCCAGATAATAAACCATGCGCATCGCGCGTAAAGGTTCAATCAGTGACAATTCATGAACATCAAATTCGCGGAATTCACTATAAGCTTCCAGCAAAATATCCCACTGGATACGTTGTTCCTGGCGATCACCATTCACCAGCATCCACAAATCCTGCACCGCCGGACCATTGCGTGCGTCATCCAGATCGACAAAAAGGGGCCCGTCGCGCCAGAGAATATTACCCGGATGGCAATCACCATGCAGCCGTAATGGCGTCCAGTGAGTATGCCAGCTTTCATGTAATGTTTTGTGTAATTGTGCAAGACAACGCAGCAGGCGGGGTTTGAGTGCGGCAGGCATCAGATTACAGTTTTCGAGCAACTCGCCGGGCTCAATAATATACTCTTGCAAACCCATGGTTGGACGCGTCACAAAACAACGCTGACTGCCTGTCTGGTGGATACGGCCAATAAAACGACCTACCCACTCCATGTGATCATAATTATCTGTTTCATACTGACGTCCGCCAAGGCTGGGAAAGACAGCAAACCAGAAACCATCATGCTGATTGAGCGTATTACCTTGTAAGCTAAGAGGCGCCGCTATCGGCACATCATCAGCGACCAGTTCGAGAGAAAACTGATGCTCTTCCTCGATCTGCGCACGCGACCAGCGCTGAGGACGATAAAACTTGACCACATAGCGTTTTTTATCTTCATCTGAAAATTGGTAGACACGGTTTTCATAGCTGTTCAACGCCGTCAGACCTGATTCGACGCGTAACCCCACATCCCACAAGGCATCAACGATGCTATCAGGATTTAACGTCTGAAAATTAAAGGCCGCGTGTTTCATCTTACCTGTCCGCCACTTCCGTTAAATTTAGCGCCCAAGAATATCACTAAAAGGCCGACACATTGGCTAAGGAAACAATTTAATCCTTGATGACTCCACGAGCCCGCAATAAGGCAGTTTTAAAATCCTCTTCATAATCTTTTTTCAGACCAGGGATTTCAGCGGTGCGCGCCGCATCACGCATTTTGAGGTGATAGATCAGAATATCATCCGTCAATTCGCTAAGCGGGCCTTTAAAACCTGACTCGTCCGCCAGTTTCTGTAAGAATTGCAGTAAGTTCAGGTCTGGTTCTTTCTGCCAGGCGGGCTGTAATAATGCAATCAATTCGTTCAGGCGATGATATTTCATATACGTAGTCCTTGATATGGTCATGATCCGCTACGGTATCAGGGTTATTACCCTATGAAAAGAGAGGTCTTGCGGCAATGAGCCAACAGCTTGATGGTGTCACCGGGGTTATTCTCGCCGGTGGGCGTAGTAGCCGAATGGGAGGGGAAGATAAAGGACTGGCAATATTCCGTGGTCTACCCCTCTGGCAGCATGTATTACTGCGATTGCAACCCCAGGTGGGGCAGATCTGTGTAAGTGCAAACCGGCATCTGGAATGCTACCAGCAACGCGGTTTACCAGTGATTAATGACACTTTGCCGAATTTTCCCGGGCCACTTGCCGGTATGCTGGCCAGCTTACGTACCATCGAATCTGAATGGGTTGCGTTTTCTCCCTGTGATACCCCCTTCATTCCGGATGATGTTGTTTTCCGCCTTTGGCAAGAAAAACAACATGCCACCGCCGTCTGGGTTCGCTCCAGCCAGCGAGACCATCCAGCGCTGGCTTTAATTCACCGCAGTGTTGCAAACAACCTGGAACATTTTTTACTGCAGGGAGAACGTCGCCTGATGATATTTTTACAACAAATTGGCGGGCACGCTGTCCTGTTTGAAGACGATGAACGGGCATTTATTAATATCAATACGCGTGAGGATCTCAGCAATTATCAGGAGGATAAATAAATGGTCCCTCTTCTGGCGATCGCGGCATGGAGCGGCACCGGCAAAACCACACTGTTAAAACAATTAATCCCATTGCTGAAAGCGCGCGGTATTCGCCCTGGTCTGATAAAACATACTCATCACCCTATGGATATCGATAAACCCGGTAAAGACAGTTATGAATTGCGAAAAGCGGGTGCTGATCAGGTACTGGTTGCCAGCCATCACCGCTGGGCATTGATGACAGAGACCCCGCACAACAACCGGGTGGATCTGACATTTCTCGTCACCAGGATGGATGCGTCATTGCTGGATATAGTATTGATTGAAGGGTTTAAAGATGAGCCTGTTCCGAAGATCGTACTGTGGCGCAGCGATTGCGGACACAGTCTTGAGACGTTGCCAGATTCGGGGGTGATTGCTATTGCCAGTGATCAACCCGTTTCTGTTTCATTGCCCGTACTGGATATTAATAATCCGGGGGAAATAGCGCAATTTATCGCTGCATGGCTGGAATTACAGCAAAGTTAACCTGTAACGCTGTTTAGCCCGCGGTTTACTCCCCCTGACTGGCGGGTCACCCCCGCAGGCACTGTCCGGGACGTTCATTAAAACAGACAAAAAAAAACCCCGTACACATGTACGGGGTCTTTCTTCTGTTGGATGTCTGGCAGTTCCCTACTCTCGCATGGGGAGACCCCACACTACCATCGGCGCTACGGCGTTTCACTTCTG
>JAATFO010000054.1 GCA_015655145.1 Enterobacterales bacterium
ATCACCACTATACGGTCCGAAAGCCAAACGGCTTCTTCAATATCATGAGTCACAAACATCACCGTCAGACGGTGTTTTTCCCATATTTCAATCAGTAACTGCTGCATCTGGTGACGAGTCATCGCATCAAGCGCCCCGAACGGCTCATCCATCAGCAAAATTTTTGGCCGGTAAGAGAGGGCGCGGGCAATCGCCACCCGTTGTTTCATGCCGCCAGAAAGCTCGCCCGGCCAGCGGTCGCCCGCATTATCCAGCTTAACCAGCGCCAGATGTTGCTGCGCGATATCACGGCATTGATTCGCCGGGGTTCCCGCCGCTTTCAGGGCAAATTCAATATTTTGACGTGCCGTGAGCCACGGCAACAACGTATAGGACTGAAAGACCACTCCGCGATCAATGCCCGGAGCGCTCACCGGGCAACCATCCACCCGTACTTCGCCGTGGTCAACGCTTTCAAGCCCGGCAGCAATCGACAGTAATGTGCTTTTGCCACAACCGGATGCACCGACAATCGAAACAAATTCATTGTCATTCAGCGTAAGATCAATGCCATGCAGGACACGACGCCGGGTTTTACCCAGCATGAAACTCTTCTCCAGGTGATGCAGACTCAATGTTGCCATCAGGAACGTCTCCGGTTATAGCGAAACAAAATGCGTTCGGCAGCGCGCATCAATTGATCAGTTAACAGCCCGAGCAGCCCGAGAAGCAAAATGTAACCAATGATGGTGTCGGTTTGAAAATAACGCTGCGACACCACAATGCGATAGCCCAGACCCGAGGTTGAGGCCACCAGTTCAGCCAGCACCAGCCAAGTCCACGCCCAACCGAGGCTAATTCGCAAAGCATCCCAAATTGCCGGAAATGCGGCAGGTAAAACAATACGGTATAAAATTTTGCGGTCCGGCATGCCCAGGGTGCGACCAAGGCCGATAAAATCCATCGGTACCCGCTTTACGGCATCAATCATCATCAACACTTGCTGGAAAAAGGTGCCGATCCATATGACGAGGAATTTTTGGAAATCATCGGTCCCCACCCATAAAATGGTCAGCGGCACAAAAGCCACTACCGGCATATAACGAACAAAATCAACCAGGGGTTCCACCATGGCTTTGAATAATCCGTAACAACCGGCCAGCACGCCCACCGCGATCGCCATCACTGATGAAATGGCAAACGCGATAACAATGCGGTACAGACTACTTTCAACATCGCTCCACAGTGTACCCTCCGCCGCCAGCGTCACCATTCGCCACCAGACACGGTCAAGCCCGGGCAGAAAGATGGCGGGGATAGCGCCATTACGCGTCGCCAGCCACCAACTGAGCAACAACGCCACAAAAACCGCAATGGCGACAGTGAGAAATTGCGCACGCGTCGGCGTTTTACCGATAGTCATCAGACTCCAGCGCCGTCGCGCGTTCAAAGGGGAATTGGCCTCCCCTTGTTTTAACCAACGCATAAAGCCCCCGAACAATGTCGGCTAAGTTAATCAATTCCCCTGAGAAGCGGTAAACCAATAAACAGACTTCCCTGCCCACAGGGTCATTCCGTCATCACACCGTCATAACGCGCTTAATTTTCATTGACGAAATGGGCGTCAATCACCTGTTCCGGGGTTACCGGCTGCGCAACGATACCGGCTTCAGTGGCTGCTTTCAGTACATGTGCAAACGTGGTGGTGGTGAATGCTTTGCTCAGCGTTTGTTTATTTTCCGCCAGTGTGTAGTATTTCACACCGTCAAACGCGGTTTGCAGCTCCTCTGATGTCGCCCCCACTGCTTTTGCGATCACCGCACGATCCTCGGCGGTATGTGCATTGTAATGCGCCACGGCAATATCCCAGGTTTTGATCAGCGCGATGACTTGCCCCGGTTTATTTTTGATGATGTCGTCACGGACAACCAGCACGTCGCTGATAAGACCCGGATCAGACTGACCACTGTAGAGCATTTTCACCGTTGGATCGGCTTTCATTGCCACGGAAAGATAAGGTTCATAAGTCACTGCAACCGGCACCCGTTTAGCGATCAACGCACTCCCGGCCGAGGCCGCAGGCATTGGCACGGGTTTGATATCCTGGTATGTCAGGCCAGCGGACGCCAGTGCGCTGCGCAACAAGATATCGCTGGTGGTCCCTTCCTCATACGCGACCTCTTTCCCCTTTAATGCCTGCAGTGAGGTGATATCGCTGGACACCAACATCGCATCGGCTGTATTGCTCTGATCGAGGATCAAGACGATTTTTACCGGTAAACCTGCAGCGATCATGCTCATGGCAGTATGGGTGGCAATATTGGCGGCATCGATCTGTCCACTGGCCAGCGCCGCATTGATGTCTTTATCTTCGGCAAAATTGATCATATCAACCGCTTCCAGCCCCTGTTTTTCATACAGTTCGTGTTGCGTCGCGACATACCACTGCCCGTAACCAAGCCAGGGTTGAATCCCCATTTTTAGCTTACCGGGTTCAGGTTGTACGGCCGCCTGGCTGTAGGCGGCGAACAAGCCCAGGCAACAGGCTGCGGTAACAACCTGTTTCAACGCACGAAGAAAAAGCATGTTAGTGTCCTTCTGGTGAAATGAATGATGAAATCAGTGGATCGATGTTATAACCTTGTTCTTCCTTGTCTATACCAGCAAGTGCAGTGCCAGGTCCCTGATGCCTTGTCATTACAGCCGCATCCTGCTCCCGTCCCGCATTCACGGCGGTGCAGAAATGCGTCACGCGCTGACGGTGCAAATAAACGCCAATGAAAAACCGTCTTTGCGGCCATCGCCGCAGAATGCGAAAATCATCGTACGGTTTTCGCATCATACTCTCAAAGATTTTTTAAGGAGGCGCTGCCTTTTATGACCGTTCCCGTTTTATTGATTGAAGAGGCGATTCGCTGGCGCCGCCATCTGCACGCACAGCCGGAACTGGGTTATCAGGAACATAAAACCGCGCGTCTTGTCGCCGAAAAACTACATGCCTTCGGCCTGCAGGTTCATACCGGCCTTGCCGGTACAGGCGTGATCGGCACACTGACTAATGGTCCTGGTCCGGTTATCGGGCTGCGCGCGGATATGGATGCGCTGCCGATTACCGAGCTGGGCAATCCGCCACATAAATCGCAACAGCCGGGTATTATGCACGCCTGCGGCCACGACGGCCATACCGCCATTCTATTGGCCACCGCCCGATTACTGGCCGAAACCCGCCATTTCAGCGGGACGATACATTTTGTCTTCCAGCCAGCAGAAGAAAATCTCGGCGGCGCCCGCAAAATGGTGGCTGATGGGCTATTTTCCCGCTTCCCGATGGATGATATCTACGCCCTGCACAACTGGCCGGGGTTGCCGTTGGGCCATATCGCAGTCAACAACGGCGTAATGATGGCCTCGCTTGACTCATTTGACATCACGCTGACCGGCAAGAGTTGTCACGCCGCCATGCCGGAAAGCGGTGCCGATCCTATCGTCAGCGCCGCGTCGCTGATTATGGCATTACAGACCATCCCGTCACGCCGTTTATCGCCGCTGGCATCTTCCGTGGTCAGTGTCACGCAAATCAATGGCGGCGAAGCCATTAATGTTATTCCCGATACGGTGACGCTGCGTGGCACGGTGCGTTGCTTACAAACCGAAGTACGCAACAACGTGCGCGGGTTGATTGAGGAGTTCGTCACCACGCTGCCACGTCCGTTCGGTGTTCACGGCAACATCACCTGGTTTCCTGGTTATCCGGCAACACAAAATCATCCGCCGCAGGCCAATGAGATCTACGCCGTCGCACAACATTTTGCCGGTGCGGAGAAAGTGCACTGGCAAGTTAAGCCCTCAATGGCCTCAGAGGATTTTGCCTGTATGCTGGAAGCCTGTCCGGGCGCTTACTTCTGGCTCGGCGCAGATGGCGAGACACCTTCACGCCCATTACACAATGCTTATTATGATTTCAATGACCGGCTCATTGAACCCGGCATTGGTTTATGGCGGCAACTGGTGGAAACCCGGTTACCGCTAACCAGCTCGGATTAACACAATAGCCCGATGAAATATCAACGCATCACGTTGCAAGATATCGCTGAACTGGCCAATGTGACTAAAATGACCGTCAGTCGCTATCTGCGCACCCCGGAAAAAGTGGCGCCAGAGACCGCCGCACGCATTGCCAGCATTCTCAGCGAGGTGAACTTTATCGCCGACCCGGACAATGTCGGACACAGCGCAGCCAGTATTAAACGAATTGGTGTCTTAGTGCCGTCGTTTAATAATCAGATCTTTGCTGATTTACTGGCCGGAATTGAATCCGTCGCCGGAGCCCGGCATATCCAGACGCTGGTGATGAATTATGATTATGATTTACTGCGTGAAGAACAGCAGATCGCCGCCATTCTCAACCAGCGCATCTCCGGCTTGATTCTGACTGAATCGCAACACAGTTTACGCGCCAATAAATACCTCAACAGCGCACACCTACCCGTCGCGGAAGTCATGGGTACGCAGCCTGGCGCCGGGCGGATTAACGTCGGTTTCGATAACCGCCTTGCTGGCTATGAAATGACGAAAATCATCCTGGCGCGCGGGAAAAAAAACATTATCTGGTTCGGTGCCATGGATGATATGCGCGATCGTTTACGTTATGAAGGCTATTGTCAGGCGATGGCTGAATCCGGCCGGCCCGCCGGACGCATTTTGCCTAATAAAATCTCATCGGTGTCAATTGCCAGCGATATGCTGGCGCAGGCACTGATCGATTATCCGGCGATCGACGCCGCTTTTTGTACCAATGACGATATTGCCGCTGGCGTATTGCAGGCATGTCGCCAGCGGCAATGGTCTGTGCCGGGGAAAATGGCCATTGCCGGTTTCCATGGCCTGGCGATTGGTCAGGTAACCAGCCCGGTACTGGCCAGCGTGATTACGCCACGTTTTGAAATGGGCCGTATGGCCACCCGAATCGTAATCAGTCAAATTGAAGGCACTCCCGCGCAGCACCACATTAACCTGCCTTTTCGGCTTTTTGTAGGTGAATCAATCTAGCGATGAACACCGCCAGCAGAAACGCCTTAATACCCCGCCGCACTTATTGCCGCCAACCCGGTCGCCATATCGCGGCTACGGCCACTGGCGACAAAACAACAGGCTATCTGTAACCGTAATGCCGTGGGCACGGGCTGGTTTCGCCGCATTACCGCCTGAATCCAGCTGGCGGTTGTTGCGGCGTCTTTACTGGCGGGCAGATCAGCCGAGCTTTCTTCCTGACGCGGCAACAACAATTGAGCGTCCATCCCGGCAATCAGGTTTATTGCCGGGCAACGCAGTGGATTAGCATAAACTTCCCCTTCGCTGCCATTGATCAATAAACTTAAGCCTCCTGTGGTGCGAAAAAATTTGCTGACCCGCGCCACATAGTCCGGGTGCGACACGCTGGCAAGGCGCAATGCCGCCATCTCATCAAAAGGCGTCGCCAGTTTCGCCAGCGTATGCGCACTGTTGCGTACACCCAGCCGCCAGCGCAATGAGAGCTGTTTTGCCATCGGCGGGCACAGTGTCCCCATGGTCATAAAGACCATTTCGCCCGCATTCAGTTTTCGCTGCGCGCTTTGCGCACTGTCGGCGGCGTCAATGTCCAGCGCGCTAAATATCGCCGCGCTGGTGACCCGGGTTTTATCGTCACTCACGCCATGCACCACCACCGGGAAACCCAGCGCGCAAAGCAGCAACGCCAGTAATGGCGTTAAATTAGCTTGCTTACGTGCGCCATTATAGCTGGGGATCACGACTGGCAACGGTTTGCCGCGCGGCGGCGTCAAACGCATCACGTGTTCTTGCATGGCCTGATAAAACCCCCACATCTCCTCTTCTGCTTCACCTTTAATGCGCAGGGCGATCAATAAAGCGCCCAGTTCCAGATCAGGCACCTCACCCGCCAAAATTTCGCGATAAAGCGCCCGGGCGGTTGCACAATCCATATCCCGCGCGTGATTTTTACCCCGGCCCACCTCTTTGATAATGTTGTTATAATCCGACATTTCACCTTTTCTCTGTTCCAGCCTTACGGCGTCGCACCGCTTTTCGGGCTTTTCCCTTTGGCACCGCGACGAGTAGTTCGTCGGCTGGCAGTGCAGGTTGCTCGATGGGAAATACCGGCAATGCCTTAAGCAGACGTGCGCCATAAGCTTTGTTGATCAACCGACGATCATAAATAATAATTTCGCCAAAACACGCATGGCTGCGAATCAGGCGTCCAACCTGTTGGATCAGCGTAGCGGAAGCGCTGGGTAAGCTCTGAACCTCAAACGGATAGCGCTTCAGGCTTTTCAGCCACTCTCCTTCGGTCAAAATTACCGGACTGTCTACCGGGGGAAAAGCGATTTTGTGAATATGTACCTGTGAAAGCAGATCACCTTTCAAATCGAGTCCTTCAGAAAATGACTGTAAACCGACCAGAATACTGGTTGTGCCCTGCTGTACCCGCTGCCGATGTAATGCCACCAGTTGGTAACGGGGTTGGTCACCCTGCACCAGCATCATCTGGCGCAAATCCGTAACCTGTGACAAAAATAGCTGCATCGCACGGCCACTGGCAAACAGCACCAGGATGCCTTTGTGCTTACCCTGTTGAATTTGCCAGCGAAAAAATTTAGCCATTTCAGTAATATGAGGGATTTCATTGGTCATCAATGGCTCATAATGCATCAGAGGGATCAGTAACTTTCCCTGGTCGACATGGTGGAACGGTGAGTCGAGGGCAATAAAGCGATCGCCCGCCTTCTCGCTCAGACCAGACATCTCTTGCATACGCTGGAAGCTGTTTAGCGAGCGTAACGTTGCCGATGTCAGCACAACATGAGGGATCTTACGCCACAATAATTTTTCCAGTTGATCGCTAACGCGAATGCCAGCACAGTGAAGAAACAGGTGCAGGTTTCCCTCACGCCGTTCATGGCTGATCCATTTCGAGACCGGCGCCCCGGATGCCTGTTCCATTATCGCCAGTCGCCAGAGTTTACTGACCGATTCAAACCAGCTAAAGGCGCGGTTCATTTGTAACAGGGTGCGATGCAACCGGACAATATCATGTTGCCCGGTTGCATCGCTGAGATCGTTCAGCAAGGCTTCCGCTAATCCGCGTAACGCGTCACTGAGTTTGTATAATCGTGCGCAAAGATGCAGAACGTCTTCCGGTAATACGCCCATCTCGAAACGATATATCTCGTCGGGGTTATCCACCGACAACTCGCTAGCCAGGCGGGTCGCCAGAGTGCGTAAATGTTCGCGCATCTCCTCGCAATGGTTTTTCAGGCGATCGTTATTCGTCAGCGGCGGAGGGGATTTTGGTCGGAATTGCGCCATGCACTGCTCAACCAGACGGACAAAAAGATCAAGTTGCAGGCCGCTCCAGCCGGGCGTGATATCCCCGCTCATCTCCAGTGCATCACGCGCGACATCCGGCACGTGATGACCTTCATCCAGCACCAACAGTAACTGTTTCGCTGGCGGCAGTACGGATTCACTTTCCAGCGCCGCCATCACCAGTGCATGATTAGCCACCACAACATCGGCATGTTCAATTTCCCGTCGGGCAACAAAAAACGGACACTCACGAAACCAGTGGCAATTGCGCCCCAGACAGTTAGCTTTATCGGTGCTGAGACGTTGCCAGAGTACATCATTAATCGGTTCATCGGTGTGGTCGCGCAGACCATCCCACTGATAGCGCTTGTATGATGCTTCCAGCCGGACAGACAGCACCTGTTCATCTTTGCTGGCAGTATGATTATCATCGGGGAACAGCAACAGTTCATCGTGGCTATCGGCCTCCGGCGCGGCCAGTGCCGCCAGATTCCGCGGACAAACATAACGCCCACGACCAAAAGCCGCCGTGAATTTCAGATCCGGAATGATTTTTTTCAGCAACGGTAAATCCTTGCTGAAGAGTTGATCCTGCAGCGCTACATTGGCGGTGCTCACCACCAACAGCTTCTCTTGCGCACGGCTGACCGCGATGCCCGGCAGTAAATAGGAGAGCGTTTTGCCCACCCCGGTAGGCGCCTCAATCGCCAGGTGCCGTCCCTCATCACCCGTTAGCGTTTTGGCAACTTCGGCAATCATCTGCCGTTGCGCCATCCGTGGGATGAAATCAGGGACCTGCTGCTGCAGGGTTTTATACCATTCGCCAATTTGCGCTTTAAGCGCCGCTGTTAACGCCATAATCCTGGGTCCCCGCTCAATGACCTGTATTTTTACACAGTATTACGCGGGCGTCGCCTGAAATGTCCGTTTCCTGCAACCGCACAGCACCATCAGGCACTTTGCGTCGCCAGACGGACAGCAAAACCAATAAACAAAAAACCAAACAAACCATTGGCTACTTTCGTCAAGGTTTTGCGCTGCTGAAAGAATTTTGCCAATACCGTTCCGCCAATAATCAATACCGTCAGATAGATAAAACTGAATGTTTCAAGGAAGAGAGCAAGCACGCTGTAGGAAATCCAGGTATGCGGGTAGTTATAGTCAATAAATTGCACAAAGAAAGAAACATAAAATAGGATTGCTTTTGGATTGGTCAGACTCAATACCAGCGCTTTGCTAAAAACGGCTTCGACGGGCGGCGATGATGAGTGGTCCTGCGTTTTCTGGCGTACCATGCTGGCATGGAAAATTTTCATGCCTAACCACAACAGGTAAGCAACGCCCAGATAACGCACACTGTTGAACAGTACCGGAGAGGCGCTAATCAACGAAGCCACCCCCAGATAAGCAAGGAAAATCAGCAATGCATCGCCAATAAACACGCCCAACGCGGCTCGGTAACCGGCGTTTATCCCTCGCGTCGCACCGGTTTTCAACACATAAAGAGAATTGGGCCCCGGCAGCAAAATAATAAACAACAAACCGGCCAGCCAGGTCCAAAAATTGATGATCCCTACGCTTGCAAACACCCGTGTTACCTCATTCAGCACCAAACTCGCATGTTATCATGCCATCCCTGTGAAGTCTTAGCGCACCAGGTTCAGCGTCATTTCCAGCAACGGCGTATTTTGACCAGCTGGCACAAATCGCCCGCGGGCTTTTCCACCACCGTACCAGCCCGGCAAGAAAATTCAGCAAAACGTCTGTAATGGGGCAGCCGATCAGGTTATGATCACTCTCTTTCTTTTCAGGCGGAACGGGCAATGAACTGGCGAAAAATCGCTGTCATCACGCTTTTTTTAATTATGGCTTTCGGCGGCACCGCGGGCCTGATGCTGGTCGGTTATACTCTTATTTTACACTCCAGTTGACGCTGGCGCTGTAAACAACCGGTTATCTGTCAGCCGCGCGTGAATTGTGCGAGATAGCCTGGAATACGGGAAAAAGTATAAACAAACCACGGTGTAAATGCTTCCGGGGTGCGCGCAATATCATCGCTCACCTCAGCAACAGAACGATAACACCAGGCATCGGCTTCATCCGGGTTCATCTCAGGTTCGGCATTGCTGAGTGCAAAAAAGACATGACCATATTCATGCTCAGTCAGTCCGTTACCCACGGACAAGTTATAACGCAACTCAAACACTGGCGTCAGCGAGAGGGATAAACCCATTTCTTCTTGCAAACGGCGTTCTGCCGCATGTTGGGTTGATTCATCGGGATAAGGGTGCCCACAACAGGTATTACTCCATAAACCGCCACAATGGTATTTATTGCTGGCGCGTCGCTGCAACAATAACTGGCGACGTGAATTGAACACGTACACTGTGATTGCCCGGTGCAGCAACCCTTTTTTGTGGACTTCCAGTTTTTCCATCTTACCGATCGGGCGATCAAGAGAATCAACCAGAATAACTTCGGTTACGGACATGAACACTCCTTAAGACTAATCTCATCTATTCTGGCATATCCATTGCCAGAGATGTGGAACAAAATCATGTCAATTAATAGCAATATGTGCGGAAAATCGAAACATGTCCACCGCGCTGGTATTGAAATGACGCCTCGGGATTCATCGCAAAACAGCGCCGACATCCGTGCGCCTCGTCATCTTTATTCAGTGATCCATCTCAAACACCGAATGGCGCGGGCGAAAAACAGCACTCACGCCGTTGTGTAATAACCGGGTAACTAACTGGTTTCCGCCCTGTTCTTCCGCCAGCGCAAACTGGCGTTCTGCCGTCATCACCGGCGTAGCCCAGAGTAAATTCACCTGATCGCCTTCACGCGGCGGCAGAGTAAATCCCGGCGTTTTTTCCGCTAACATGGCGGAAAGAATGAAGCCATCAAACCCAACCGGCGCGACAGCGGATGTCAGCGAATGCCCTTCCCCCAGCCAACTCAGTTGTCGCCATGGCAACGGCGCAAGCTGGGCCAGAGCGCTGGCCATATGCACCGCCTGACCTTCCGCCATGGCGTCTGCATCAATGGCCATGGCCAGTTCAGCCCGGCGATATTGCCCCGCCTGCGCGCCATAAAGAAAATCAACCCACGGCATTGGACGTATACTCATTCCCAGGGTCAGGAAATACCAGACACCCTGATGATAATGCTGTGAAATTGACATCGGCGGCCAGGCGCCCTGATCGATAGCATAATAGTTGAGCGACTGCCCATATTGCGCTTCATAGCATTGCAACAGCGTGCGCTGCAATGCAGGCCATGCATGATCATCATGCCAGTCACGCCAGAACAGACGATGCTGCTCTGCCTGCGCGTAATACTCATTGGTTGAAGATGAGCCCAGCGGCGCAGTCAGGCGATTTTCATGGATGCAACCGGCAGAAAAACTGACTTGCTGATCCTGATAAAGGCTCCAGCCAGGGATCACCGCCAGCAGTTGCCCCTGATACCACACGGCGGCGCCATCGTCGCTCGGCGCCCAGATAATGTGCAGACCGGAGGGATCAAGCGGCGGCTCAGCTTCCAGTGTACGACAATACTCCGCGCTTAATAAGGGCACAATACCCTGAGCTATCGCCGCGCTATCTTCATACTGCGGTGCAGGTAACAGATTACGTAGCCAGCAACCGCGTACCGCAAAATGGCTACGAAACGGTTCGGTCGGCCAGAGATAAAAGTAGGCAACGCGATCATTTTGTTCAATGACCGCAGTTAACGTTTGTTGCTGATTGCTCACTTCAGCAATCAGATCCGAGTGTGCCATAGTACCCCGACATGACGTGGAGGGATCCTTTTCCCGAGAATAGTGCAGGATCCTCCGTTGCGCCATTCGGACACAAGGGTAAAACTCTCAAAAGTTACGCCCCACCCGCTGTTGTGCCCGGGAATAGGCGCCATGCGTTATCGACCAGCGTAGCACAGCAGCAATCAGTGCGATTTTTCGCTCAGTCTGCCATTGTTGCCAGCGACTGAAACGAAAATCGGACTGTTGTTGCGCCCACTCAGGTAATAACATCATCCCTGCCAGCATCATGGTTTTCATTACCGGCTTTGCCTGCCAACTGGGCGCCGGTGCATTCAGCAATAACCGGGTCACTTCACGGGTCCGCGCATCGCAACATAATTGCGGGCGCATCATCACCAGATACTCAGCGATGGCTTGTCGGCTTTTTGGCACCTGTTCGGCCCCCAACGCCTCAGCCACCCGCGCTGACTCCGCATAGTAGCGATCCTGATCGCTGAGGCTCAGGTGGGGATTTTTATAGCGTAAATGTGCGGCAAGAAAGCAACTGGCTTCGGCAACATGCACCCAAGTGAGCAATGCGGGATCACTGGCCGCGTACGCATGGCCACAGCCGTCAACGCCCTCAACCCGCAAATGGATGCGTTTTACGCGTTCAATGAGTGTGTTCGCATCAGCACGGTTACCAAACGTGGTGACGGCGACAAACTGACTGGTTCGGCGCAAACGGCCAGTCATGTCCTGACGAAATGATGAATGATCCCAGACTCCCGCAAGAGCGGCGGGATGCAGCATTTGCAACAATAAGGCGCTGATACCACCGCACATCATGGCGCAAAAATCACCATGCACCGGCCAGACAACGCTGTCGGGACCGAATAAACCTGGGTCGCCGACGGGTTGAGAGAGGTCGAACTCATTAAGCGACAAACCATTAAGGCGAAATACCTGTTGTTGAATTTTATGCCGTATCCAGTCCATGTTTATCATCGTAAAGCCAAAGAAATCGGACCGCGTGACCAACGGGTTGCCAGCTCATCACGTGATGACCGCGCATCAACATCAACCATGTACTCATGGATCACTGGTAAGTAAACCCGGCGTCCTGGGTCCGTGCGGAATCCAGCCCTATCATCACGTCAAATTGCCCCGGTTCGGCAACCTGACGCATCTGCGCGTTCCAGAACATTAAGGCCTCGACCTTAATCGGGAAGGTCACCGTTTGCGATTCGCCTACGTTTAGCATGATGCGCTTAAACCCTTTCAGCTCTTTAACCGGGCGGCTCATGCTCGCAACTTTATCGTGAAGATACAACTGCACCACTGTTGCTCCGGCGCGTTTCCCGGTATTGGTTACCGTGACGCTGGCATTAATGCGGCCGTTATGCGCCATTGTTTTCGCCGACAAGCTCACTGGCGACACCTTAAAGGTGGTGTAACTCAGACCATAGCCAAACGGGTACAACGGTCCGTTTGCCGCATCATAATAGTGCGAGGTATATTTATTCGGCTGGCGAAAATCGTACGGCCGTCCGGTCGGCAGGTGATTATAGTAAATGGGGATCTGACCTACCGAGCGTGGGAAGGAGACCGGTAACCTGGCGGAAGGATTGTAATCGCCGAACAAAACATCAGCGATAGCATGGCCCCCTTCAGTACCACTAAACCAGGTTTCCAGCAGCGCATCTGCATACTGATCTTCTTTCACCAGCGACAACGGACGCCCATTCATTAAGACAATCACCAGTGGTTTGCCGGTGGCTTTTAAGGCTTTCAGTAACATCGTCTGGCTGGGCGGCAGGGTAAGATCGCTGCGACTGGAGGCTTCATGCGCCATGCCCTGCGCTTCTCCCACCGCCGCGACAATCACATCCGCTTTTTTGGCTGTCGCCACGGCCTCATGCAACAACTGTTGTGCTGGCCGCGGATCAATATCCACTGATTTTTCATAGAGATTAAGAAAATTCTGGATACCTGTGTTGTCCGTCACATTGGCGCCTTTGGCAAACAATACCGTTGCCTTACCCGCAGTGGCGTCTTTCATTCCCTGTAACAGGGTAATGGATTGTTTTGCCACGCCGGCAGCCGACCAACTGCCCATTATATCGCGCTGGCTGTCTGCCAGCGGGCCAATCAACGCGATCGTCCCCGATTTTTTCAATGGCAAGGTTTCCAGACGATTTTTCAGCAACACGATGCTCTTGCGCGCCACGTCACGCGCTTCAGCCCGGTGCAGCCGGCTCTCTGCATTGGTGTCTGGCGGATCACTGCGCTGCGGCCCTAAATGGCTGTAAGGATCGTTAAACAATCCCATGTCATATTTCACATTCAGTACGTGTCGGGTAGCGTCGTCGATCTCTTGCTCACTCACCTCATAATTTTTGACCAGCTCGGGCAGATATCGACTATAGAATTCATCGCTCATACTCATATCCACCCCTGATTTCAGCGCGATACGCACGGCATCACGCGGATCGCTGGCCACGCCATGCTTAATCAGTTCTTTAATGGCGCCGTGATCGCTGATGGTAATGCCCTTAAATTTCCAGTCGTTACGCAGCAGATCTTTCAATAACCAGCTATTTGCCGTGGCGGGGACGCCATTGATCGCATTAAGTGCCACCATCACACCTCCGCTCCCGGCGTCCAGTGAGGCTTTATACGGCGATAAGTAATCCTGAAACATCCGCTGTGGGCTCATGTCGACACTGTTGTAGTCTCGCCCCCCTTCCACCGCACCGTACAGCGCAAAATGTTTAACGCTGGTCATCACCGAATAGCGATCCGCCGGACTTTTCCCCTGCATCGCTTCCACCATGGTGCGTCCCATCTCCGCGGTGAGCCAGGCGTCTTCACCAAAACCTTCGGAGATACGCCCCCAGCGTGGTTCGCGGCTCACATCCACCATCGGTGCCCAGGTCATATTCAGACCATCATCTGCCGCTTCATATGCCGATATACGTCCCACTTGCGCCACCGCATCCAGATCCCAGCTTGACGCCAGCGCCAGTGGAATCGGGAATACCGTCCGCTGACCATGAACCACGTCATAGGCAAAGAATAACGGAATCTTCAGGCGACTGAGTTGCATTACCTGGTCTTGCATCACACGAATATCCGATCGGGTTACAGTATTAAAAATGGCGCCGATCTGTCCGTGTTGGATCATGTCACGGATGGCGCTTTTTGGCGTATCGGGGCCCACACTGATCAATCTGAGCTGGCCAATTTTCTCGTCAAGGGTCATTTTTTTCAGCAGTCTGGTGACGAAAATATCGCGCGCTTCAGGCGTTAACGCATGGGGAGCAAACAGCGCATCAGCAAAAGTGGGCTGTATGGACAAGGAAACAGCAAGACTAACAGAGCAAATCCATTTCATCAGGTTGGGTTCTCTTCAAAGGTACTGAATAAAAATCTATTTTTAATGGGTGTAACAAGGTGGCAAGAGTGTGCCATAAGTTGATAGTAGCAGGTAGTTTTGTCCACCGAACCTTTTCCCCGCATCACACTACACATGCTAAAGTAGTTACGTGATCGCTAACAGGACAATGGATATGCATGCCTCCAAAAACTCGAATAACTCAGCCTTACTGCATGATCTGCAACGCATCGTCGGCCACAGCCATTTACTCACTGACCCGCAAAAAACGGAACGGTACCGTACCGGTTTTCGTTCCGGACAAGGTGATGCACTGGCCGTGGTGTTTCCTGGTTCTTTGCTGGAGCTCTGGCGCGTACTGAAAGTCGTTGTTGAGGCGGATAAAATCATTTTGATGCAAGCCGCCAACACCGGGTTGACCGAAGGTTCGACACCTAACGGCAACGATTATGATCGCGATATTGTGATCATCAGTACCTTGCGGATGGATAAAATTCAGTTACTGGGAGACGGGAAACAAGTACTGGCTCTTCCCGGCAGCACGCTCTATCAACTGGAAAAAGTGCTCAAACCGCTTGGGCGAGAACCACATTCAGTGATTGGCTCGTCCTGTATTGGCGCCTCGGTACTCGGCGGGATCTGCAATAACTCCGGCGGGTCTCTGGTCCAGCGCGGACCCGCATATACCGAAATGGCGCTGTTCGCCCAGATTGACGAACAGGGTCAACTGAAACTGGTGAACCATCTTGGCATCCAGTTAGGCGACACGCCCGAGCAAATATTGTCCAAACTCGATGATGAAACCTGGCGGGCCAGCGATGTGGAATATGATGAACGTCATGCCTCAGATAACGAGTACGCGGTGCGTGTTCGCGATGTAGAGGCTGATACGCCTTCACGTTTTAATGCCGATGCGCGCCGTCTGTTTGAAGCCGCAGGCTGTGCGGGAAAACTGGCGGTATTCGCGGTACGCCTTGACACGTTTGCCACCGAAAAGCAACAGCAGGTGTTTTATATCGGGACTAATGATACTGCCGTGCTGGATAGCTTGCGCCGCCATATTCTTGCTCACTTTGCCCACCTGCCAGTGGCAGGCGAATATATGCACCGTGATATTTTTGATATCGCCGAAGTCTACGGCAAAGATACCTTTGTGATGATCGACAAACTGGGCACCGACAAGATGCCGCTGTTTTTTACCCTCAAAGGTCGCGTGGATGCGGTACTGAATCGTCTCTCTTTCTTTAAACCCCATTTTACCGACCGTGTACTGCAAAAACTCAGCACACTATTTCCGTCTCATTTGCCGAAACGGCTGAAGGCATATCGCGATCGTTTTGAACACCATTTGATGCTGAAAATGTCCGGTGAAGGCATTGAAGAAGCCCGGAACTACCTGAAAGATTTCTTTAAAGAGGGCCAGGGCGATTTCTTTGAATGTGACCCGGAGGAAGGGGCGAAAGCATTCCTGCATCGTTTTGCCGCCGCAGGCGCCGCCGTACGTTATCACGCTATCCATCACGATGAAGTTGAAGACATTCTGGCGCTGGATATTGCACTTCGCCGTAATGATCGTGACTGGTTTGAGAAACTGCCACCGCAGTTTGATCGTGCACTGGTCCATCGCCTCTATTATGGCCACTTTATGTGTCATGTTTTCCATCAGGATTATATTGTGAAAAAAGGCGTGGATGTTCACGCACTAAAAGAGGAAATGCTGGCAATTCTGGCGACCCGTGGCGCAGAGTACCCGGCGGAACACAATGTCGGTCATTTGTATAGCGCCAAACCGCAGCTAAAAGCCTTTTACCAGCAACTCGACCCGACCAATAGCTTTAACCCGGGGATTGGTAAAACCAGTAAAGCGAAGCACTGGTCAGGCTGTGATTGCGCCGATCACACTGACACCTCATCACAGTAACAGGGTGACAGACCAGACAATCATCGCTTTACCCTGGCTTCTTTTTCAGGGGGCACGTTGGCGACGTGCCCCCTGAACTCGCCGTGCGGATCAACGTAGTTAAGGTATACCTGTCGTCAGCGATCAATTTCTCTGTGGAGGAACGGCTCCCGGGAGATCTTCCGCATTCACCTCAGTGGTGGGCGTGACGACAACATTCCCGCCGCTCTTACGTTCAATAATCATGGTTTGCGGCGTTGACAGCATCACGCCTTCTTTTCGCAGCCGAGTCAGAACATCAAACAACAGATCACTTTTTACACTGCTGATTTGCCGCTGGCTGGCCACATTGCCGGTCACGCTAAGCACAATACCGGCAGGCGTCAAATCCTTGAAGGTCACCAGCGGTTCTGGTGTGTCCAGAATACGTTCGTTTTCGTAATACACCGCCAGCAAAATATCACGCACCGCCGTCGGATCAATATTCAATGGGAAGGTCAGCATAATGGTCACCACACCCTGCGCATTCCCCATGGTGGCATTACGCACATTTTGTGAGATAAATTGTGAGTTCGGCACAATCACCGTGGATTTATCACTGAGCTGAATTTCGGTAGCGCGCACATTAATACGTCGAATATCCCCTTCAATGCCACTGATACTGACCAAATCCCCCACTTTAACCGGACGCTCTGTCAGCAAAATCAACCCGGAGATAAAGTTTTTCACAATCTCTTGCAAACCAAAACCAATCCCCACCGACAACGCGCTGACTATCCATGCCAGTTTGTTCCACTGTAAACCCAATGTGGACAGCGTCAGCAAAATCACCAACACATAACCCACATTACTGAACAGTGTCACCAGCGAAACGCGCATACCAATATCCATGGTGGTTTTCGGCAGGAAATCATTATCCAGCCAGCGTTTCACCACGCGCAGGATATAAATGCCAGCCACCAGACACAGCAATGCGCTCACTAAATGTGCCGGAACAATATTGAGCGATTCCAGCCCTTTCCCGCCCCAAAACGACAGCGTTTTTTGCAGCAGTTCAATTGGCGTGGAGCTACTGAATGTGCCATCAAACAGGGCCACCACCGCAAACAAAATAAGTAACGTTTTTCCTACTGCGGCCAAAAGCGTCGCAACTTGTGCCAGATGGCGCTCATTAATGTTTAACGAGGTCTGAATGCGTTTACCTGTTGAGTTATTTGGCGAAAGCAGACTTTCACAGCCATCACTAATCAAATGACTCAGCAGATAGCAGGAGCCCAGAATAATACCACTCCAGATCAACTCGTAACTGAGGAAGCGCGCCAGAGACACATAACCAATGGCCAGGGTGGCTAAGATCATCAAACCGGTAAAGGTAATCGCCATTTGAATCAGGCCGCCCAGTGTCGATTTCGACTCCGTACGCTGCCCATCCGGCAGCATTCGATGCCGCACTCGATTGGTTCGGTAACTGATAGAAAGCGCCGTGGCGCCAATTAATAATGCGGTCATACCGAAGGCTAATATGGATGTTGTGACACTGGTACCCACGCTACTATTGAAGGCTTCCACGGCCTGGAAAACAAAGACCAGAGCCGCAGTGAGCGGCGGAAACGGCTTCAGGGATTGCGCCACTTCATTAGACATCGCCGGCAACCGCCAGGAAGGACGACGCGTAGAGAGAAACGCTCGCCCCAACCCGGCAATCAAGCCGCAAATAACACTGAGTTGTACCAGACGATCAAAAAAATCTTTAACATCGTCAGGCACGTCTTCACGGCGTATAAATGCCTGCTCAAGGCAATTAGATGCCAGCACCAGCGATACCAGCGTCGTCAGGGCAATCGCCGTCGCCAGAAAACTACGTCGCAGGCGCCCTTCCGGCAATTTATTAATACTGACCCAGGCGAGAAACTCTTCACCGTAACGACGCCCCAGGGTGGCTACCAACACCGCCACGATGACCCAGAGGATCGACCCGACACGCCAGCCAGCATCCCAGGCGAGGGCAGCGGTGTCAGCCAGTTCATCATTAAACTGACTGATTTTTTCACGATCCCCGTTCTGAACAGCGAACAATGGCGTCCAGAAGCGCGGGCCAAAGATGCTTCCCGAATTTAACGCCAACTGCGTTTTGAGAGCATCACGCCGCAGGTTGCTGATCTGCAAAGAAAGATCACGCGCCCCATTTCTGATGGCATCCGCTTGTTTAATCTGATCGTCAAGTTTATTTTTCTGATTTTCCAGCGTGTTGCGCTTACGTGTCACTTCTGACGTCTCTTTGACGCCACTGTCGGGTTTCGGCTCCGGCCCCAGTACTGCCAGTTGTGCCACTAATTGTTCGCCCTGCGGTCGCAGTGCCTGACTGAGCGTATCCGCTGCGGCCGAAAGCTCCAGCGCCATATCATTTAGCTGGCCCAGCCGGCTGTCATTACTCTCACCGGATACCTGCCCTTTAATTTTATCGAGCACTTTCTGCATTTTCGGCAACTCGACAGCGGCATTGACTTTTAATGCAACCTCGCCGTCCACGTTTGGCGCAGCACTGGTGTCTGCCGCCAGACTTAATGCAGGGGTTAATGCCAGCGCCGCCAGTGCGAGCAAACACATACGTAAGAAAATAAACAACCTTGACATAAAAAGACAATCCACCGAGTTTATCGAAAGCCGATTACAGCATTCATTACTGCCATAACAACAGGTAAGTGTATGCTGTAACCTTGTGCTTAACTATAAGATTTAACCGCGAAAATGTGTCATATGACGATAAACGTTTTTGATGAAAACTGAGCGCCCGCCTGCCATTACGCAAGATAAACTGGCCTTCAGATGCGCGGACAAAACAGACGGTCCGGGCTTCTTACGACCAGACATGCTCAAATCAGTCATAGACTGAGTAGCAAGAAGGGTTATCCCTGTTACTCAGTGACCGTGTCACGCGCATTATTGTTGTTCGCTGTTTGCGCGGCTTTTTGTTTTTTATACGCTAAGGCAGTAGCGGGGACGCTGGCTGATCGTCCAGTCTCCAGCCAGGCACGCAGACGATTGGCGTCGGCAAAATGCGTGTACTTGCCAAAAGCATCCAGCACCACCAATGCCACCGGGCGACCACTGATCATCGTACGCATCACCAGACAATGACCCGCTTCATTGGTAAACCCGGTTTTCGTCAGTTGAATACGCCAGTCAGGCCGGTATACCAGATGGTTAGTATTGCGGAACGGCAAGGTGTAAGTGGGGTTGGCAAAGCTGGCCATATTTTCATGTGTGGTGCTGAGCTGACCAAGCAGGGGATAACGTTTGGTGGCGATCAACAGTTTAGTCAAATCACGCGCGGTCGATACGTTTTGAATCGACAATCCTGTCGGTTCAACATAATGCGTATGGGTCATACCCAGCGCCCGCGCTTTGGCGTTCATCGCCCGGATAAAGGCGTTATATCCGCCAGGATAATGATGCGCCAGACTAGCGGCCGCACGGTTTTCCGAAGACATGAGCGCCAATAGCAGCATGTTTTTACGACTGATTTGACTTTTCAGTCGCACTCGCGAAAAAACCCCGCGCATTTCCGGCGTGTGGCTGATATCCACATTCAGGATTTGATCCAGCGGCTGACGGGCATCCAACACCACAATGGCCGTCATAAGTTTTGTAATTGAGGCAATGGGCCGCACCCGATCAGGATGGCTGGCATACAGGACATGATTGGTGTTTAAATCGATAACCATGGCACTGCCGGAGGCAATTTGTGGCTGCGACAATGGCGCGGCATCACTCAGATGCGACGCAGCAACGGCCTGGTTCAGGATCCCCTGACCGGCAAACAGAAAAGCCAAACTGATAAGCGAATAACGAATTTTTGCAGACATCGTGTCGAGACTTAACCGAGTTGAGATTTCGCCGTGTAAAAACACGGGCTGCCACCGCAGGGGAATCAAGCCATACGGAGGCTGGCTCGGGAATCATACTCCGGTGAGCGCGTAAATTCCTACAGGTTATTCGTTTCCGGGCGTTAACAACGCGACACCGGGAAAGCCGCTACGCGGCAATTAAAATAGCTGGTAGCCGTAACCCCACAACACCACAGTCAATGCCAGCAAAACTTCAAAAACCAGCAATCCAATGGCCAGCGTTGAACCTGAGAAACGCAGGCTCTCATCACGGTCAATATTCAAAAATAACGGAATGCCGACATACAGCAAATAACCGGTATAGACTAACGCCAGCGCACCAACCAGCGCACACAGCCACGCCAGCGGATAGAGCGCTACCAGCCCACTGATGAATAACGGCGTCGCAACATAGCTGGCAAACACGCTACAATGTTGCACGCTGGGACGTTGCGGATAGTCACGCGCCATCCAGTGAATAACGCGCCCCATAACCGCCACACCGCCAAGTATCACCAGATAAAACACCACGGCCAGCCCGCCGCTGGTAAGCGGAGAAAGCCGGATCATACGTCCACTACCAAGATCCCACCCCAGTTGTGTGGTGCCAATATACGCACACAGCACGGGAATGGCCGCCATTAACAGCACATGGTGCAGATAATGATGTGAAAGAGTCTCATTTTCCTGCTTGATGTCGCGCATTTCCCGGCCCGGATGCGCCAGCAATCCCCAAACATGTTGCATAAAATAACTCCTTTAATGCCTGCGATCGCCTGCCGTCGGTATTTGCAAGCCCTTTTTCAGTATAGGGGTTTCTGGTGTTTTTGCCGTGCCAGACACCCTTTTCGTTTCGCCGCCTGCTCAGAGAACAACAACAAGAAATTCACTGGCTTTACGCCATGTGGGTGTAAAATAATGCTCATTAACATGCCATAACAAGAAGGTGGGCTTTGCATCTCGATATCAATGGATTAATTTCACAGTACGGTTACCTGGCAGTGCTGATTGGCTGCATTGCCGAAGGCGAAACCTTTACCTTGCTCGGTGGCGTGGCGGCACATGAAGGGTTACTGCGCTTTTGTGGTGTGGTGCTTGCCGCGATGACCGGTGGGATTATTGGCGATCAGATCCTGTTTTACATTGGACGACGCTTTGGGACGCGTATGTTACACCGTTTCAAAAAACATGAAGATAAACTGATTCGTGCCAACACGCTGATTCGCCGCAAACCAACACTGTTTGTCATTGGCGTACGCTTTATGTATGGTTTTCGTATCATCGGACCTATCATTATCGGCAGCAGCCACCTGCGGCCAATGCGTTTTTTTATCCTTAATGTTATTGGCGCGTTTATCTGGGCAATCATCTTTGTCACGCTCGGTTATTTTGCCGGTGAGATGATTACTCCGTGGCTGCACCGATTGGATCAACATCTAAAACATCTGTTGTGGCTGATTACGGCGGTAGTTTTTGCCTGTCTGCTACGCTTTGTCTTTCGTCGCTGGTACAGTAAACGGGGAAAATAAGCTGCTTTTGTCTTTCCCCTGCCGGGAATGACACAGGCAAGTGAGCTGCACGCAGCAGCCAGAAATCAGCCGGTATTGATAATCGATGCGGATTCAGGGCGCGCGATGCCGGCAAAGCGCCAGTGAACGAACCTGATGAGGCTGGCTTGTCGTACAGGTAATATCCGATGACATTTGCCGCCTTTCAGCGCAATATTCAGCGCCATCACGCGGTTTTCGGCATCGCAAACCATCGGAAGAAAACCACCGTTGTCTGGCTTTCACAACTATTTACGTAAAGTTTTTGGCGTTACGATAAATCCGGGTTCCACAATCAGGCATTATGCACATATAATGTGCAGCTGGTCACACAGGTCAGCATTGGGTTGGCTCTCTAACAAGCCTTATTAAGACATTAATTACCTGAAAAAACATGAAAAAGAGCATTCGCGCAATCGTATCACTGGCACTGGCATTGACCGCTTTCAGCCACACCGCTTCTGCAGTGGTTTACCCGCTACCGGCCGCTAACAGCCGTCTGGTCGGGGAAAACCTGGAAATTACTGTTCCCGCAGATAGCAAACTTCCGCTGGAGGCCTTTGCCGCACAATACCAAATGGGCCTTAGCAACATGCTGGAAGCCAACCCAGGGGTGGATGTCTATCTGCCGCTACCGGGATCCAAACTGATTATTCCGCAACAATTGATTCTGCCGGATGCACCACGCGAAGGTATTGTGGTAAATAGCGCGGAAATGCGTCTCTACTATTACCCGAAGGGTACCCATACCGTGGTGGTATTGCCGATTGGCATCGGTGAATTGGGCAAAGATACGCCGATGAACTGGGTCACCAGCGTTCAGCGTAAGAAAGATGGTCCAACCTGGACGCCAACCAAAAAAATGCATGAAGAGTACGAAGCCCGCGGCGAAACACTGCTTGATGTCTTCCCGGCAGGGCCGGATAACCCGATGGGGTTATATGCGCTTTATGTAGGACGTCTGTATGCCATTCACGGTACCAATGCTAACTTTGGTATTGGTCTGCGCGTCAGTCATGGATGTGTTCGTCTGCGTGCTGACGATATCAAATGGTTGTTTGACAATGTGCCTGTCGGCACACGCGTGCAATTTATCAATCAGCCGCTCAAAGCTGCGATTGAACCAGATGGTTCACGTTACGTGGAAATTCATAATCCTCTTTCCGAAAGCGAAGAGCAGTTCAATTCACATGAACCGGTACCGGTAACTATTACCCCTGCCGTGAGCAAAGTTATTGTCGACGCGACGGTCAACCAGCAAGAAATGGATGCGGCGCTAAAAACACGCAGTGGAATGCCGGTAAAGATCAATGGTCCGGTGGATAACAGCATATCGGTTCCGAGCGAAGTGCCGGAAACGGAAGGCGCATTGCCGAAAGAAGTACCGGTGACGCCAGTGACGCCGCAGGGCGCCAATGTTATCGACCCGAATGCCGCCCAGCCAGTGACTGATACGCAGTCAAACGCAGCGGCCGCACCAATAACCAATGAAAATACCCCTAATTCAGTACCCGACGGTCAAGCCAACTCGGTATCCACCAATGTACCGCAGCAGCCAGCAGTGCAAGTGAATACTGACAGCAAATCCTGATGCCTGACGGGCAGGCTGCATAGCACCTGCCCGTCACCCTCTCCACCATCCCGTATTGCCTTCCCCCGCCTCTGAACTTTCTTTAAAAACGAACTCAGTGACGTTAATCCAAAAAATAATATTTAGCAATAATCTGTTCAGGAACCACAACACCCTCTTATTTATACTCATCATAATTGATTATTTCATTTACATGAAAATGTAACCAATAATGGGCCACGTTTAATTAACCACTTTATTGATACCGTTAACTATATCAATTCTGGTAAGATAAAAATAAAATGGTCATAATAAAGTTGACGCCGGGCGGTATTTTAATAATAATGCCGCGACGCTGAAATAACCGTCCTCTCTTGAAAATTTAATCACAAAAAAAATACTTTTATCTGGCATTGACATTATTAATTCTACTTGACTAAGCGCCTATCCCAGTAGGTATTATTGTCGCCGTCAATGTGGATACGAACAGCGCGGAGAAACCGGCGCGTACACGTAGCACGTGAGAATTTCGCGCACTGCCCAGGGCCAAAAATTTGCCTAATGGGCCAGGCTCTAAGCAGGAAAATGACAGCAGTCTGTTACCTTTATTCGACGCGTTCTACTTTGCAGATTGCAGGTGTGTCAATTTTTTTATTCAGCCGTCTACTGAGCCTGCTCTGGGGTGACTGAATTACGCGTTAATTATGTTGTGGACAGAAAATAAATACAACAACCTGTTATACGTTTTACACTTACTATATTTCTTGTTGCGAAGACCAGTAACAGCCAATATATATGCAACTTGATGCATGACGTGTATATAACCTTCATCATTACTGTCAAGTGATTATGACAACCAAAAATTTAATTGATTAATATGACACCGCACTCGCCGCTTTTTCGTCAGGGTTTTCTGGATGCACAAAACACACCATCACCTGGTGGCGATATCATTATTCCTCCACATGCGGGCCTGACTACCATGGTCATCGCCAGCCTGAGTCTGATTATCGCTATCCTCGCATTACTGGTTTTCGGCGACTATACCCGTAAAACCCAATTAGAAGGTATGGTCATTCCTGCTGGTGGGTTAATTAATATTACCAGTAACCGGGACGGCTATGTCGATACCATCCCGGTGCAGCAAGGACAACGTATTCAGGCTGAGCAGGCATTAATCCGTTTGTCGGATCATACGCGTGACGGCAACGGACAACACACTTTGTCTGCCTTATTACACTCACTCACGCTGCAACATACGATGATTGAACATCAGGAGCAGCAAGAGCGCGCCACTTTTCTCGCTCAGCAACAGGCGGCGGAGAAACACACTGCCCGGCTGCATGAAGAACTGGCCAGTGCCCGTCATGCACTAACCCTGACTGAGAATAAAGCCCGACTGGCCGCGAGCATCTATGCGCGTTATCAGCAATTGCAGTCCTGGATTGCCGTCGCTGAGTTACAGCAACAGGAAATGGTGCTGGCTGATGCGCAAAACGCCGTGGAACAACAACGACAACTGCAACAGCGTTTGCAACGGGATATTGAAACCCTGAGCAGTGAACTGACTATTCAACAACAACAGCATTTGATTCGGCTTAACGATCTCGCGCGCCAGCAAGAAAATCTACGACAACAACGAATTGAACTGAACCAGCAACGTGCCATGACAATGATGGCGCCAGTCAGTGGCGAAGTGGCGGCCATCATGGTGAAACCTGGCCAGGCAGTAAAAACTCAGGATCTTCTGCTCAGTTTGTTGCCTGAACAGTCCACCTTACATGTTGAACTTTACGCGCCCAGTCGTGCTGTGGGATTTATTCGCCCGGGCCAACATGTTGGCCTGCGCTTTACCGCCTATCCCTATGAAAAATTCGGCGTGCAACAGGGAAACGTGGCCGCCATGACGCAGGTGAGTCTACAAGCCAGCGATATGCGGCCAGGGCAGGTTGCTCACTGGAAAGAGAACGAATCCCATTACCGGATCACAGTAACGCTGGATAAACCAACCATTACCGCGTATGGCATGGAACAGCAACTCAAACCAGGCATGACGGTCAGCGCTACCGTTGAACTGGATAAACGACGTCTGTATGAATGGCTTTTTGAGCCGCTCTGGAGTCTGAAAGGGAAAATCTGATATGTATGAGCGCACAACATTAACACTCCATTTCCGCCGCGTATTACCCCTGATTCATCAGACTGAATCTGCCGAATGTGGTCTGGCATGTCTGGCCATGGTGGCTGACTGGCATGGTTATCGTATTGATCTCGCCAGTTTACGTCTGCACTTTCCCGCCACACAACATGGCATGACGCTGGCGCAGTTAGTGCAACGCGCCAACGAATTAAAGCTGAATGCCCGTGCGGTACGGCTTGAGATTGAACAACTCAAACAGCTGGCGCGGCCCTGTATCCTGCACTGGGATATCAATCATTTTGTTGTTCTTAAACACGTCAATCGTAAAAGCATCGTGATACATGATCCCGCCACAGGGATCCGTCATCTGGATTTTGCGACAGTAAATCAACACTTCACCGGGGTGGCGCTCGAACTGTTCCCTGCCCCCGGTTTCGCGGTGAGCGACCAACGCAGAAAAGTGAAACTCAGCACCTTGCTGGGTCAGACTCAGGGGATCTCTGCAGCACTGTGCCGTATTTTTTGCTTCGCTATGGTACTGGAAATACTGGCGCTCGGCGGACCGTTACTTAATCAGTTAGTCATTGATGACGTTCTGGTAGCCCGTGATGAAAGTTTGTTAGCCATCATTGTTATCGCATTGCTGTTGATGGCGGGCGCGCAAACATTAATTAGTCTGGCGCGACAATGGGCGGTGATCAGTATGTCGCTTAATTTCAGCCTGCAATGGACAGCGAATGTCTTCCACCACCTGATTCACCTGCCCATCGACTGGTTTGAAAAGCGAGAAACCGGCAGTATCAGTGCACGTTTCGATGCCGTCGATACGCTGCAAAGTACGCTCACTGACAATCTGCTTTCGGCACTTCTTGATAGTGTTCTGGTACTCGGCATGTTAGTAATGATGCTGATTTACAGCCTGCCGTTGACACTCATTGCGCTACTGGCCGCCGGGTTATATGGTGTGTTACGTGCGCTATGGTATCGCCGTTTACGCCTCGCGGCCGAAGAAAGCTGGCACGCCAGCACTCGCGAGACCAGCCACTTTCTTGAAACGCTGCATGGCATTCTGAGTTTACGTGTTAACGGCAGCCTGCAATCCCGGGAAAATACCTGGCGTAATCTGAATGTTCGCCGCCGTAATACGCAACTGCGCGAGCAAAAACTCGCCATGTTCTATCGGGTGATGGAAAGCACGCTTTTCAGCCTGGTCAGCGCGGCAGTGCTATGGTTTGGCGCGATGCAGGTACTAAATAATCAGTTTTCCGTCGGCATGCTGGTTGCCTGCCTCTCTTTTCAGTCACGCTTTTCCACCAGTATCGGCAGTTTGATCGACAATCTTTTCGCCTGGAAAATGCTCAGTATCTACAGCGAAAGACTGGCGGATATTGTACTTACGCCAACCGATGACGCGGGCGCCGCCTTTTCCGCTGAGCCGGACATCGCATCAGATGGTCTCACGCCAGTGATCGACGTCAGTGCCTTGAGTTTTCGCTACAGTGAACACGAGGCACTGCTCTTCCGCGATATCACGTTTTCGCTATTACCCGGCGAAATTGTCGCACTGGTGGGTGCCTCCGGCGGCGGGAAAACTACACTGGCTAAGCTCCTTCTGGGGCTCTATCGTCCGACATCGGGTTCTATTCGCCTGTTTGGCATGCCGCTTCACACCTTTAATCTCGCTGATTTACGCCAGCATATTGGAACCGTGTTACAGGAAGATAAACTGTTCAGTGGATCTATTCTGGAAAATATCACGCTGTTTGCATCCACGCGTGATGAAGAGAAAGCACGCCAGTGCGCAGTGCTGGCTTGTATTCATGAGGATATCAGCATGCTGCCCATGGGGTATCAAACGTTAATCGGTGAACTGGGGGGCACACTTTCCGGTGGGCAGAAACAACGATTATTACTGGCGCGCGCACTGTACAAATCTCCCCGGCTGTTGATTCTTGATGAAGCCACCAGCCATCTTGATACGCACAGTGAAACACGGGTCAATCAGACTTTGCGCCAGTTGAAACTACCGGTATTAATGATTGCACATCGTCCGGAGACCATTGCGGCGGCTGACCGGGCATTGCAGATTGCCGATGGCACATTAACCGCACTATCACGCTAATGCCATCCGTCATTGATGGCATTAGCGCCGTTACCAACGTCCAATAACCGCCGCTATCGCCGGTGAGTGTTTTAATGTACGAATTTCACTGAACAATAACGTCGCTTCGTCATACTCTTTACGCAAATAACCTAGCCACTGCTTAATACGCGCGACGTGATAATGGCCGGTATCGCCTTGCTTTTCCAGCCGTGTATAACGCTGCAACAGTGTGACCACCTCACGCCATGGCATGGGTGGCTCATTGTATTTGATAACCCGGCTCAGATTAGGCACAGTGAGAGCCCCACGACCGATCATCACCGCATCACAGCCCGTGATAAGCTGGCAGGTCCGGGCACTTTGCCAGTCACGGATTTCACCATTAGCAATAACCGGAATGGTTAACCGCTGACGAATCTCACCGATCGCCTGCCAGTTAATACATTCTGCTTTATAGCCATCTTCTTTGGTGCGCCCATGCACCACCAGTTCCGTTGCTCCGGCCTGTTGTACCGCATCTGCGATTTCAAATTGCAGTGCCGCAGAATCCCATCCCAGACGGACTTTCACTGTTACTGGCAAGTCGGCAGGCACCGCTTCGCGCATCGCTTTCGCCCCACGATAGATCAATTCGGGATCTTTCAGTAATGTCGCCCCGCCGCCGCTGCCATTCACCAGTTTCGACGGACAGCCACAATTGAGATCAACACCCCAGGAGCCCAGTTCGACGGCTCTCGCGGCATTTTCCGCCAGCCATGATGGATATTGCCCCAGCAATTGCACCCGTACCCGCGTACCCGAGGGCGTTCGGCTGGCAGCACGCAATTCAGGGCAGAGACGATAAAACGATTTTACCGGCAGTAGTTGATCGACCACGCGCAGGAATTCTGTGATACACAGATCATAATCATTGATCTCCGTCAGTAACTCGCGCACCAGCGAATCGAGTACGCCTTCCATCGGCGCCAGTAATACACGCATCGCATCGACCCTGCGAAAAAACGTACTCATTTGCACGTTGTCGATAACAGTAAAATGGCGCGGATAACCGCGCCAGCCTGGTTGTTACTGTCAGCAGGGTGTCGGCCGCGAAGCCAATACCCGCATTCTTCCTTCGTTACCGTTTATGCGCACGCGCCTGCACATGGCGTGCGGCGCCTGTGTTTTTTGTATTCTCCTGACGGCGTGGTGCAGCACTCTTAGAACGATCGCCATGTGGCTGACGACGATCAGCGCCTGGGGCATTACTCCGTCCGCCGCCGCCGCTACCGCGTTGCTGACGCCCGTTTTGAATTGGCTCGGCTTTAATATTCGGATCAGGCTCATAGCCCGCCACAGCCATTCGCGGAATTTCGCGTTGCAGCAGACGTTCTATATCGCGCAGTAATTTATGTTCATCGACGCAAACCAGCGACAGTGCATCACCGGTAGCGGCGGCACGCCCGGTACGACCAATGCGGTGAACATAATCTTCCGGCACATTCGGCAACTCGTAGTTAACGACATGAGGCAATTCTTCGATATCCAGACCACGCGCAGCAATATCGGTCGCCACCAACACCCGGACCTGACCGGCTTTAAAATCGCTCAGTGCGCGTGTTCGCGCTCCCTGACTTTTATTGCCATGAATCGCCGCAGCGGTAATACCATCTTTATTCAGTTGTTCCGCCAGATGGTTAGCACCGTGCTTGGTGCGCGTAAAAACCAGCACCTGTTGCCAGTTATCCCGGCCGATAAGAAAGGAAAGCAACTCGCGCTTACGTTTTTTATCAACCAGATGCACATGCTGAGTAACCTGTTCGGAGGCGGTATTACGACGCGCCACCGCCACTTGCTCCGGATTGTGCAGCAGTTTTTCCGCCAGAATTTTGATGTCGTCAGAAAAAGTGGCGGAGAATAACAGGTTCTGGCGTTTAGCCGGCAGCTTCGCCAGTACCCGGCGGATATCGTGAATAAAGCCCATATCCAGCATACTGTCGGCTTCATCCAGCACCAATATTTCCACCTTTGACAGATCGACCGCATGCTGATGTTCCAGATCCAACAAACGGCCCGGCGTAGCAACCAGCACATCAACACCGCTGCGTAACTTCATCATTTGTGGGTTTATACTCACGCCACCAAACACCACCAGCGAGCGAATATCGAGGTATTTACTGTAGTCGCGCACATTTTCGCCCACCTGAGCAGCCAGCTCGCGTGTGGGGGTTAAAATCAACGCCCGTACCGGGCGGCGGCCTTTAACCGATGATGTGTCGTTACAGAGATGCTGAAGCAACGGCAAGGTAAATCCGGCAGTTTTACCGGTCCCCGTTTGCGCGCTGGCCATCAAATCGCGTCCAGCTAACACCAATGGAATCGCCTGACGTTGAATAGGGGTCGGCTCGTGGTAACCCTGCTCTGCAACAGCACGCAGAATATCGGCGCTCAGGCCGAGAGAATCAAAAGACATAACTGAGAGTAACTCCGATTCCCTCCTGACCGCCAATCAACGGTGTAGTTTCCAGGTGGGAGTATTTTGACGCCAGCCATCGCTAACGTTTGAAAGAGGACACAAACTACGGTGCGTGAGCGGCAGAGTTTACCATCTTTGATCACGTTGGGCGAGTACCATCACGATACTCATTCAGGCCTCCGCACGAATCGCCAGTAAAAAGGCCACGTTATCACGTGGCCTTTGATCACTCAGGCAGATTTAACTGCGTTTCTTTTGCACCCGGCGCGCCGGTTCTTTCGCCAGCAATGAAACCATTGCCGGGCCCGCCAACATTACCACGCCGAGGCAACCTAACAGCAGTGGATTGTAAACCACGCGCGAAATCAGAAACAACACCAACATGGCCGCGCCAAAATAATAGGTTGTGGTGGCATCTTCAAGAAAGTCACCCACATTACGTAAACGATGAATCCGCTGCGTGAGTAGCATGGCAATAAACACCGTGGCATACATCGCCACAAGCACGGTACTGACCTGAACCAGTGCCTGATGTTTCCATCCCCAAACCAGCACGGCAATCAGCAACAAATGCAGCGCAATATGTACACAGTTTTGTCCGGTGACAATCTGAATACGATTAGACCATTTCATCTTTTCTCCTGGCAGGCACCCAACTTCACCTGCATGTTATCGGCGAAAGCCGATGACGAATTCCCTCAGAGTAACGCAATTTTCAGACAATACCGAAAACTACTGCGTAAACCGGCCCCCTTTTGTGACCAGAACGACACTTTACCCGAAAAAAAAATAAAAAGAAGCGTGCCGCACTGTCGCCGAACAACCGTCATTTTCCCGGTTAACCCTTTGACAGGCAATCACCCGCCATGTTCATCACCCGGTAGCCGCATGCTGACAGACACCATCAGCAGCACTCAGTCAGCACTGAAATGGCAATAAGTCAGGGAAGCAATCAGGGAAGCGAATACGATACAGGAGGTCGTTAATCCCGAAAAATCACGGCGGGATCAGTAGCGCGGAGGTGTTGTCAGGGCGAAAATGACAAACAGGCTGA
>JAATFO010000115.1 GCA_015655145.1 Enterobacterales bacterium
CCGGGCTGTAAGGCAGCTTTTCTCCCACCAGCGGGCCGAAGTCCCCCATCAGGAAGCGTCCGCCTTTGACCATCACCATATTGTCCAGCGCATGGTTAACCAGCGCATCCTGCTCCGCTTTCAGTTTTTGCTCATCCCGGCAGGCGCTCAGCGCCAGCATAACCAACAGCCCGGTGGCGCTGCGTTGTATGATGTTCCTTTTCATGGCGGCTTCCCGTGCATGGTGGTGATAAGCTGGGTGCAACTGTAGAGATAGGACGGCAGTATCTCCCGCAGTGGCAGGGTTGACATATAGATATGGCCGGGTGGAATATTGGGCGCTTGTGGCAGGTAGCGGTACAACGCTTGCAGGTTTTCCGCATAGTGGCCGGGTTTGATGGTGATATTTTGTGCACCAGGCAGCAGCGAACCGGCATAGCCCCAACTGCGCGGTGTTTCCCCTTTTGCCAGAAAGGCAATCACCCGCTGTTCACCGGCCTGCCAGTCGCCTTTCCCTTCGCCTGGTATTTTAGAAAGATGCTGCATGATATTTTCATATTCGCGCCGTGACTGCACCCAACGCAGGGTGTTGATAATCGCACGTTTGCGAGCGCTGAAGGCAGTTCCCCCCTCGCACGGGGTTTCGCTATGGCTGGCCGGGCTGGCCAGCTCATCCCAGATATTGGTTTCAATCAGGGAAGCGATGGCGGCGCCTTTGCTCTCCGGAGGGGCGAACTTCAGGCAGTCCCCTGCGGTGTGCAGAATATTTTCCATCAGCCGCACGCGCGCTTCTTTGGATTCCCAGCTTTGTCTCAGGGCATCAGTTATTTTTTCTCCGGCATCAATAACACGATTAATGCTGTACATCCCGGCCAGCAATGGAATGGCGCAGAAGCGGTAATAATCTTCAGAGGTCATTAACTTCATCAACTGAATGTAATCGGCATTGCGCAGCATATAGACCAGACAGGGCATAAAGTCGTTCATGATGGCCGGGCCGTCCACGTCAAAGCTGATTGAACCTTTACCGCCGGTGCCCCAGCACAACCCACCGCTGACCTCGATACGCACTTTCCCGTTCAGCCAACTGAATTTTAGCTGGCCGCTGACCCCCACGCCGGCCTGTGCCGCGGCGCCCACCGCCACCTTGGCCAGTATGTTGTAGTTATCGGTAGTTTCATCGTCCGGATTCAGCCACATCAGCGTACCGGAAACATTGGCGCTGGTTTCAGCCCCGGCAAACACGCTCAGTTCGCTGCCCGGTATTATCTCATTCTCAGGCTTTGTTACATCCACTTCACGCCAGAATCCTGGTATGTCCCCTGGTACGGCCTTAACCGGCAGCCCTCTGGCCCGATCAGTGGCGATGCTGACACTGGCCTCAATGCCCAGACTGGCGCCAATGCTGCCCGCCAGCGTGAGTTCAAGGTCAAAACGCAGCGTGCCCAGAATGCCGGTTCCACCGCCGGGGATCTTGGCCGGATCCAGTGGATAGCAGATTTTTACCCCACTCCTGTCCGGCAGGTATAGTTTAGCGCTGCTTGTCGCCGCTGCCAGCGCCAGGTTGGCATAGGCGCTGGTTTTGCCGCTCAGTTCCGCGACTGCTTTACGTTTACCGGTACGGATATCTATTTCAAAGGGGTTAATCAGGCACTTCACCCCGGCACCGTATACCCAGCGTAATAATTGCGCCTGGGCGTCAAATGCCATCCGGCTGACCGGGTTTGGTGAGTGTGGCAGGCTGTCGTTAAATGCTTGTGCCCATTGACCCCATACGCCGGAATGACGATCCAAAAGCGTTGCTTCCCACGTTTTCAGCGAAGGTTTCAGCTTCGTCAACTGACTGATTAGTTGCTCCGGGTCTATTGCCTGACGGGTATGGGTTTGTCCGTCTTCAGCGGTATACGCCACCGTTTTCAGGAAGCGCTTGCCGTCGCCGTTCTGTTCGCTACTGTTCAGTGGATAGCGGCGCCAGTGATGTTTGATTTTGTCCGAACGCACATAAATATATTTCACACCGCGTTTACCGCCCCTTATCTCAATAAGCTCCATGATGCCGATAGCGTTTTTTTCGCTATCCTCATCCACCAGGGCGCCGTTAGGCAGGGACGTTGCTGGCGTAAGCGCGGACAGTGCTGTTCGCAGCATTCCGCAGGCTTCATCCAGATGCTGATATTCTTTCCGTAGCAGATACTGATGCTGGTCGCGCTCCAGGTGCTGCGACCATCGCAGCGTGGTACAGGTGTTTGTCAGTTCTTCAATTCGCTGCAGGGCATCCATGCGTGCTGCCAGCAGCATATTCAGCATGTTGCTTTCCTGCTCAAGGGCATGCGCGTCATCCTGGTCAAGCGCCAGCAGGGTTTCGCTGTCCGGATGGAAATAAAGACGAGGGTAAGAGGGAACATAGACCTCTTTCGTCGTGGGCACTGATTTTGTCATGGTGGTATAGCTGCCGTCCCATTTCTCAATTCTCTCTGACATAATTTCATCCCTGATATTACTGTGGTTAAGCGGGCGCCATCATACCTGAGTGGGAAGATGAGACAAAGAAAACGGTAGAAATTATCGCCATATTGTTTGTTTCTGGCGCTGTTTTTTCCTGTCCGGGCGATTCCCCGCTTCGCCATGACATGCCGTTGTCGTCTTGCCCCGTCGGCCTGTTTCACTGCCACCGGCATGTCATCTTACTGTCATTTAACGGTTATTTTTCTGTCATTTTCTCGTGTCATGTTACTTCGCAAACGCCAGGCATGAACTCCGCCTGCTTCAATGTCACAGGAAACCGCTATGTCATCTTTCACATTTCGTCATACGGCACTCACTCTGGTGCTTGGGTTGGCGCTCAGCGGTCATGCGCTGGCGGCGACAGAGATCCCATTTTGGCACTCCATGGAAGGCGAACTGGGGACCGAAGTTGATTCCCTGGCACAACGTTTCAATCAGACGCACCCTGATTACCAGATTATCCCGGTCTACAAAGGTAACTATGAGCAGAGCCTGGCTGCCGGGATTGCGGCGATACGTACCGGCAAAGCGCCGGCGATTTTACAGGTCTATGAAGTGGGGACGGCGACCATGATGGCCTCAAAAGCCATTCAGCCGGTGTACCAGGTATTCAAAGATGCCGGTATCGAATTTGATGAATCGCGGTTTGTGCCGACCGTAGCCGGTTATTACACGGATGCGCACAGCGGTCATTTGCTGTCACAGCCGTTCAACAGCTCGACACCGGTGCTCTATTACAACAAAGATGCGTTCAAAAAAGCAGGGCTTGACCCTGAACAGCCGCCAAAAACCTGGCAGGCGCTGGCAAAAGACGCGGATGCGTTACGCAAAGCAGGTATGACGTGTGGTTATGCCAGTGGCTGGCAGGGTTGGATCCAGATTGAGAACTTCAGTGCCTGGCATGCATTGCCGGTCGCCAGTGAAAACAATGGCTTCGACGGCACCAGCGCGGTGCTGGAATTCAATAAACCCATTCAGGTTCGTCATATCGAGATGTTGCAGGCGATGAACCAAAAAGGGGATTTCACCTACTATGGGCGTAAAGACGAGTCGACGGCGAAATTCTATAACGGTGATTGCGGCATGACCACGGCCTCGTCTGGTTCTCTGGCGGATATTCGCCATTATGCCAAATTCAACTTTGGCGTGGGCATGATGCCTTACGATGAAACCGTTGCGGGCGCACCGCAGAATGCCATTATCGGCGGCGCCAGTCTGTGGGTGATGAAGGGCAAAGACGCGGCGACCTATAAAGGGGTGGCGGAATTCATGCAATTCCTCGCACAACCGGAAGTCGCCGCTGAATGGCATCAAAAAACCGGTTATCTGCCGGTGACCACTGCGGCGTATGAATTGACGCTGCAGCAGGGCTTTTACGATAAAAACCCCGGCGCGGACATCGCCACGCGACAGATGCTGAATAAGCCGCCGTTGCCGTTCACCAAAGGCATGCGGCTTGGCAATATGCCGCAAATTCGCACCATTGTCGATGAAGAACTGGAAAGTGTCTGGAATGGTAAAAAGACGCCACAAGCTGCACTGGATACTGCGGTTGAACGCAGTAATGTGTTGCTGCGTCGTTTTGAACAGCAGGTGAAATAACCGCCGATGCCAGAGGCGGGCAAGCCTGCCTTTCATTTCTCCGGAGTTATCATTTATGTCCGCCTCGCACCCTGTTTTTCGTCACCGTGCCTTGCCGTATCTGTTGGTGCTGCCACAATTGATTATCACCCTGATTTTTTTCATTTGGCCAGCGGGCGAAGCACTGTGGTATTCCGTACAGAATGTTGACCCTTTTGGTCTTTCAAACACCTTTGTCGGGTTGAGCAATTTCTCACAGCTATTCGCTGATGGATATTACCTTGCCTCATTCGGCACCACCTTAATGTTTAGCGGGTTGGTTGCCGGTATCGGCTTGCTGGTGTCGTTATTTTTTGCCGCGCTGGTGGATTACGTGGTGTCGCTGAAACGTTTCTATCAGACCCTGATGTTGTTGCCTTATGCCGTTGCGCCGGTTATCGCCGCTGTGTTGTGGCTGTTTTTATTCTCTCCCGGACTGGGGTTGATCGCCCATACCCTCAACCTGATGGGGATCAACTGGAACCATGCACAACATAGCGGGCAGGCGATGTTTCTGGTCGTGCTGGCGTCGGTGTGGCAGCAAATCAGTTATAACTTCTTGTTTTTCTTTGCTGCGCTGCAGTCCATCCCGCGTTCGTTAATTGAAGCGGCGGCCATTGACGGCGCCGGACCGGTGCGTCGTTTTTTTCACCTGTCATTGCCGTTAATTGCCCCGGTGAGTTTTTTCTTGCTGGTCGTCAATGTGGTCTATGCCTTTTTTGATACCTTCCCGGTGATTGATGCAGCAACACAGGGAGGACCAGTACAGGCCACCACCACCTTGATCTACAAAATTTATCGCGAAGGGTATGCCGGACTCGACCTGTCATCGTCCGCCGCGCAGTCGGTGGTGCTGATGTTACTGGTGATTGTGTTGACGGTGGTCCAGTTTCGTTACGTTGAGCGTAAGGTACATTACCAATGATTGAACATCGCCGGGGACTGGATATTTTTAGTCATACTTTGCTGATTCTGGGCATTGTGACCATTTTATTTCCCTTGTATGTCGCGTTTGTCGCGGCAACGCTGGATAACACACAAATTTATCAGGTGCCGATGACGTTAATCCCTGGTGAGCATTTATGGCATAACCTGAACATTATCTGGCATCAGGGTGTGAGCAGCAACAGTGCCCCGGTCAGTGTACTGTTGTTCAACAGTACGCTAATGGCGCTGGGCATTACTATAGGCAAAATCAGTGTTTCGATCCTGTCGGCCTATGCGCTGGTGTGGTTTCGCTTTCCGCTACGCAATGTCGTTTTTTGGCTGATTTTTATCACCCTGATGCTGCCTGTTGAAGTCCGTATCTTCCCCACGGTAGAGGTCATCGCGCAACTGCATATGCTCGACAGCTACAGCGGGTTGACCTTGCCGCTGATGGCTTCGGCTACCGCGACCTTCCTGTTTCGTCAGTTCTTTCTGTCATTGCCGGATGAATTGCTGGAAGCCGCACGCATCGATGGCGCCAGGCCGTGGCATTTTTTTTGGGACATTGTGTTGCCGCTGTCGAGAACCAATCTGGCGGCGCTGTTTGTCATTACCTTTATCTACGGCTGGAATCAGTACCTGTGGCCGATTTTGATCACCAACGAAAAGGGGATGGGCACTGCCGTGGCCGGTATCCGCAGCATGATTGCCTCAGGTGAAGGTACGACGCACTGGAATCTGGTGATGGCGGCGATGTTACTGACGTTAATTCCGCCACTTATTGTGGTGATGGTGATGCAGCGTGCCTTTGTACGCGGACTGGTTGAAAGCGAGAAATAAGCGATGGCAGAGGTAAAACTACAGACAGTAACCAAATCCTACGACGGCAAACACCCGGTTATTCAACCGTTGGATGTCACTATTCATGATGGTGAATTTATGGTGATGGTTGGGCCGTCCGGGTGCGGCAAATCGACGCTGTTGCGCATGGTTGCCGGGCTGGAACGGGTGACCTCCGGCGATATCTGGATTGATTCACAGCGTGTTACGGAGCTGGAACCAAAAGATCGCGGCATCGCGATGGTGTTCCAGAACTATGCGTTGTATCCCCATATGACGGTAGAACAAAACATGGCTTATGGCCTGAAAATTCGCGGGATGGGTAAAGAGCAAATTCGCCTGCGGGTGCTTGATGCGGCGCGTAGCCTGGCGCTGGAGACTTTGTTACAACGTCGACCACGCGAACTTTCCGGCGGGCAACGACAGCGGGTAGCGATGGGGCGCGCCATCGTTCGGGAACCGGCGGTATTTCTGTTTGATGAACCCTTATCAAACCTTGATGCACGCCTGCGGGTACAGATGCGCCTTGAATTACAACAATTACATCGCCGGTTAAACACCACCAGTTTGTATGTGACACACGATCAGGTTGAGGCCATGACCCTGGCGCAGCGGGTGATGGTGATGAACAACGGTATTATGGAACAGATTGGCACCCCGGTTGCGGTGTATGAACGGCCCGCGACGCGTTTTGTCGCCAGTTTTATCGGTTCGCCGTCCATGAATCTGCTGGATGGCGCTATCAGTCACGACGGGACGCATTTCAATTCTGGCGCCCAGTGCTCTTTACCCCTGGCTGTATCCAAACCACGATGGGCTAATCGTCATGTGACGTTGGGTATTCGTCCGGAGCATATTCAGCTTTCCTCGCAGGAAACGGGCGGAGTACCGTTACTGGTGGACACACTGGAAATGCTGGGCGCAGATAATCTGGCGCATGGTCGGTGGGGGGAGAATACTGTGGTGGTCAGATTACCGCACATTACCCGCCCGGCGCCGGGGAGTACCTTGTGGCTGCATTTGCCGGAAAACGCGATACACTTCTTTGACTCAACCCACGGAATACGTCTGGAATGATAAATAAAAACTGGCCTTATCCCTCAATCGTCGCTCATCGCGGCGGCGGTAAACTGGCACCGGAAAACACCCTGGCGGCAATTGATACTGGTGCGCGCCATGGCCATACGATGATTGAGTTCGATGTCAAACTGTCGCAGGATAGACAGATCTTTTTATTGCACGACGATACCCTTGAACGTACCAGCAATGGTGTGGGGATTGCCGGTGCGTTGCCATGGCAGACACTGGCGCAACTGGATGCCGGTAGCTGGTTTAGCGCGCAGTTTAACAATGAGCCTATACCGCTGCTTTCGGCGGTGGCGGCGCGTTGTCGTCATTATAACATGATGGCTAACATTGAGATCAAACCCACCACCGGGACTGAGGATGAAACGGGTGAACAAGTGGCTCTGGCCGCGCGTCAGTTCTGGCAAGGGCTGACGGCACCGCTGCTCTCTTCATTCTCTCCCGTTGCGCTGCAAGCGGCGCGACGAGTTGCCCCTGAACTGCCTCGCGGCTTGTTGCTGGATAGCTGGCAACCAGACTGGCGGACGAGAACCTCAGCGCTGGATTGTGTCTCCATTCATCTCAATCATCAGGTTCTGGATGCGGCGCGAACGGCGGAATTAAAACAGGCAGGGCTGCGTATTCTGGCATACACCATTGACCAACCTGAGCGGGTACGTGAGTTGTTGCGCTGGGGTGTTGATGCCATCTGTACCGATAACATCGACACCATCGGTGCGGCATTTTCCTGACGCCTGAGAAGGTGTTTTTTGTTTACAGGGCAAGAAACCACACGCCGGGGGAACATGATCGCCAGACGATCCTCTAAATTCTCAGCGTGTTTTCTGCATTATGCTGCCCTGTGTTCATGCCATCTGTCCTGGTAGAACACATTTCCTTCCGTCTGTTTCCTGTAATGATTCCATAACGCAGTTCAATATTATCAAATCCGACGCTACAGGAATGACGCTATTATGAGGTAATGCGCGTCATTTAGTTGGGTTTAATCGTGTTTCCCGGCTGAGATTGCAATATGCGTTGCTGCGCACTGTTACGCTGTTGCTGGGTTTTGCGTTGTAAATCCTGGCTTTGGCGCTGTTGATCTTGCTGCAGTTTTAGCTTTTGCAGCTCCTGATGCGTTTGCATTTGGTTTTGCAAACGCTGTTGGCTGGGATTATAGCCAGGCTGGTTGGGGTTGTTGCTGTTATTAAGCGTATTTGCCATACCGCTACAAGGTAACAGTGCGGCAAGAATGATCAGCCATGTCTTCATTGTGTTTGCTCCTTTTCCATCAGGGTCATGCTGGCATGATGCATAGCCAGGATCCATTATTGTTCTTAAGTTTAACCTGGTATTTATGTCCTGCAGCCAGGCATTGCCTTAATTTCATAGGATAGGCTTTTTTTTGTTTTTTTTATCCACAAGCACTAAACAGAAAAGATAAATAACGCATAAATCACCCCGAACAGGAGAGTGGCAAAATGAATCAACGAAGCAAGGTCTGCTGTAGATGGATAATCGTGAGTATGCTGTTCTGGCAGGGCGTGGGGGTGGCTCAGAGCAGCGCGCCGGTCTCTTATGGCGTAGAGGCGGATACCTTCCATCCGGTGAAAGCAAAACATGGCATGGTGGCTTCGGTCGATGCCACCGCCACCCAAGTCGGGGTACAAATTCTGCGTGATGGCGGCAACGCAGTGGATGCGGCGGTCGCGGTGGGGTTTGCCCTGGCAGTGACGCACCCGCAGGCGGGTAACCTCGGCGGCGGCGGGTTTATGCTGCTGCGTACCGCATCAGGGCATACTACGGCCATTGATTTTCGTGAAATGGCGCCGCTAAAAGCCCACCGCGATATGTTTTTGGATGCACAGGGTAATGCCGACAGCAAATTGTCGCTGATTTCACCGCTGGCTTCCGGTGTCCCGGGTACCGTCGCGGGGTTCGCGCTGGCGGTGCAAAAATATGGCACTTTGCCATTAAGCCGTTTGCTGCAACCGGCGATTGCGCTGGCGCGCGACGGCATCATCGTCAATGCGTCACTGGCCGACGATCTTAATACCTACGGTAAAACGGTGTTGCTCAGCCATGCCAACAGTAAAGCGATTTTTTTTAAACAGGATGGTGCGTCCTATCAGCAAGGTGACCGCCTGATTCAACGTAATCTGGCGCACAGCCTGGCGTTGATTGCGCAACAGGGCGCCGATGCTTTCTATAAAGGACGCCTTGCTGATGCCATCGTCAGCGAGATGGCGCAGCAAGGCGGGCTGATCAACCATGCGGATTTAGCGGCTTACCGTGCCGTGGAACGTGAACCGGTGAGCGGATCGTATCGTGGTTATGAGGTGTTCTCCATGCCGCCGCCGTCATCGGGCGGTATTCATATTGTGCAGATACTCAATATCCTGGAAAACAGGGATCTGGCCAAAATGGGGGCGGGCAGCGCGGACGCGATACAGGTTATGGCGGAAGCGGAAAAGTATGCCTATGCCGACCGTTCGCAATATCTTGGCGATCCCGACTTCGTCAACATTCCCTGGCGCGCTCTGACCAGCAAAGCCTATGCGAAATCTATTGCGCAACAGATCGATCTGGCGAAAGCCCGTCCTTCCAGCGAGATTAAACCGGGCAAGCTGGCGCCGTATGAGAGCCCGCAAACCACCCATTTCTCAGTGGTGGATAAAGCGGGTAATGCTGTTGCCGTGACTTATACGCTGAATACCAATTTCGGTAGCGGCATTGTCGCTGCAGACAGCGGCATTTTGTTGAACAATGAAATGGATGATTTTTCAGCAAAACCCGGGACACCCAATGTCTATGGTTTAGTGGGGGGCGAGGCGAATGCGATACAGCCGAAGAAACGCCCGCTGTCTTCCATGTCGCCAACCATTGTGGCGAAAGAGGGGAAAACCTGGCTGGTGACCGGCAGTCCTGGCGGCAGCCGCATTATTACCACGGTGCTGCAAATCGTGGTTAACAGTATTGATTTCAGAATGAATGTCGCCGAAGCCACTGCGGCGCCCCGTTTCCATCACCAGTGGTTGCCGGATGAGTTACGCGTTGAAAAAGGCTTCAGTCCGGATACGTTGCGCTTACTGGCAGCAAAAGGGCAGCATGTCAGGGTGCAGCCAGCGATGGGCAGCACCCAGAGTATTATGATTGTCCCGGATGGCACGTTATATGGTGCGTCGGACCCACGCACGGTGGGTGATCTGACTGCCGGATATTGATAGCAAGCACATAATAGCGTGGCCGCTGGCGACGTGGCATACCCCCGGCACCGGGGGTGCTTCTTTCCAGAGCGACACGGCGGTTAGTGGACGTGCGCCGGTTCATCCGGCAACATGGTTACTGGCGTTTTCTTCGGGCAACACCAACCGCTGTAAAGGTTGTGGGGTGCCAGTATCACCGCAGCCGATCACGCCCTGATCAAAATCGATGATGGCTCCCGTCATCATGCCGGACTCGTCAGAAAGCAAAAAGGCCACGCTGCGTGCCACTTCTGTGGGTTTCAGCAGACGGCCAAATGGTTGTTCGCGCTCTGCTTTTTCCAGCCAGTCGTCACTGGCGTTGTGGTACTGTTTCTGAATATCATCTTCATGTGGCGTATCCATCCAGCCAATGTTCAGACCATTAACCCGAATGCGATTTCGCAGCGCGCTAAAAGCGACATTTTTTGTCAGTGTGATCAGCGCGCCTTTTGACGCCGCATACGCGGTGAGGAAACTTTGTCCGCCATGCGCAGTCATGGTGATGATATTGACGATGCTGCCAGCAACGTTATGTTTCAGCATCAGCGTGATGGCCGCTTGGGTCAGAAAGAAAGGGGCGCGCACGTTAACCGCAAAGATAGCATCAAACCGTTCGGGCGAAGTATCCAGAATCGTTCCACGATCGGACATGCCCGCACAATTGACCAGACCGTGCAATGTGCCGAAATGCTGTTCTGCCGCCGCAATGACGTTTTTACAGGCCGCCGGATCGGCGATATCCGCCGCCACAAACCAGGCTTCGCAACCCAGCGCGCGCAATTTACTGACCTGCGTGGCACCCGCCGCTTGATTACGGCCGCAGATAATCAGGCCCCGCGCGCCACGTTCCGCCAGCAATTGAGCAACGGCCGCGCCCAGACCTTGGGTACCACCGGTCACCACATACACTTTATTAAGAAACATTTCTTTTACATTCAATGGCATGGTAAGTGTCCTTTATTATTGATTTACAAACTGTTGTAGAGAGGTTTATCGCTTGCCTTATCCCACATTAACACCTACATTTTATTAACAATACGCTGGGTAGACCTCAAAAAAACCTCAAAATGGCACTGGAATTTTCTCTCAAGCAAATTGCGGCACAGGCGGGCGTGAGCAAAGCGACGGTTGATCGGGCATTGCACCGGCGCGGAGCGGTACATCCGCAAACCGTGCGTCGTATTGCACAGGCAATCGGTGACCTGGAATTGCAACAACGAACCAGTCTGGCCAGCGGACGCACCTTGCCGATTGATGTGGTCTTGCATACGCCGCAACGGTTTAGTCAGATTGTCGCCACGGCGTTGCTGGACGAAATTGCTCGCTTTGCACCGTTTCGCCTGACGCTACGTTTTCATCTCTTTGAGCAGGTAACGGTCGCTGAGCTGCAACGGGTGTTATTACGTTGCAGTAGCGATAGCTACGGCGTGGTGTTGAAAGTCAGTGATGATCCGCGCCTCAGCGCGACTATCGCCGATCTCCATAAAAAGCGGGTCCCGGTGGTGACGCTGGTGACGGATTTGCCCGCAAGTATGCGGATCCGTTATGTCGGTATGGAAAACCATAAGGCCGGGCGCACTGCGGCCTATTTACTGGCTCGATGGTTGCCGCCACAGCCACAGGTGGTGGCGGTGGTGGTGAGCAGTGAGGTTTTTCGCGGCGAAAGCGAACGCGCCGCCGGGTTTTGTGATGAGTTGGCGCAGCGAGCGCCTTACCTCCAGGCGGTGCGGGTAAGTGGCGGCTTTGGTGTCGATGACCTGACACGCCTTCGGATGACGCAGGCATTAGCCCATCATCATCACATTCATGCGGTATACAGTGTGGGCGGCGGCAATACAGCCATTCTTGATGCTTTTGAACAGCATTCGCGGCCACCAGCGGTATTTATTGGCCACGATCTCGACAGTGAGAATTATCAGTTATTGCGACAAAATAAACTGGATGCTGTTATTGATCACGATCTACGGCAGGATGCACACACCACCTTTCAGGCTATTCTGCGCTTTCACGGCTTTTTACCGCTCTCGCAGGACGTGGCGATGTTCTCCCGTGTGAATGTGGTCACGCCATTTAATGCCTGATGCGTTGAATTTGTCGCGATGGGTGCACGCCTGAGTGAGGGCCGGCTGCTGCTGCCCTGCTTTATACCGCATAATTCCTTTTAAATATCATGGCCTTTACTGTGTTTTTTTAAATGAATATTTAGTGCAAAATTGCTTTACAAACGCGAATGATAATGATTACTATTGTCATGCGTTCTCAGAAAGTCCTGTAGGGCTGCTGTGAAAGCACGACATTGCTCACATTGCTTCCAGTATTTCTTAGCCAGCTCGGGTGCTGGCTTTTTTTTGCCTGCCGGCTGGTCCTCGCACCGTCCTCACTACATAGCTATTTATGGGCTCCGTTTGGGAAAGGGAAAATATTGTACTATAAGGGTTTCCCCGAACAGTCAACGCCGGTTTTTACGGTTTTTGTCTGCTCGTCAGTAAAAATAAAGGGTAATGCCTCTAATTGGTTGAATCTGATGTATAATGCCCGTTTTTGAGGTTCTCTCATGGCCAGCGTTAACGTTCATTGTCCCCGTTGCAATTCAGCTCAGGTTTACCGTCATGGTCAGAACCCCTGTGGACATGACCGCTTCCGTTGCCGTGACTGCCACCGAGTGTTCCAGCTCACTTATTCTTATGAGGCTCGTAAGCCGGGCGTTAAAGAGCAAATCGTTGAGATGTCCTTCAACGGAGCCGGTGTCCGTGATACCGCCCGGACACTGAACGTCGGTATCAACACCGTCATACGCGCATTA
>JAATFO010000033.1 GCA_015655145.1 Enterobacterales bacterium
CTCTCACCGCCATTTAGTGATGCATCCGTAGCTCAGCTGGATAGAGTACTCGGCTACGAACCGAGCGGTCGGAGGTTCGAATCCTCCCGGATGCACCATACTATAAATGGCTGGCAATCAGGCCAATTGCCTGTTGTCGTGGTAGCTCCACAGGGTTTATCGAGAAGTTTGCAATGCATCCGTAGCTCAGCTGGATAGAGTACTCGGCTACGAACCGAGCGGTCGGAGGTTCGAATCCTCCCGGATGCACCATTATCTGAACGTGTTATTGCGCTTCGATAGGGTGCCTGTTTTTAATACTACTATTCCTGACTGTTCCCCTTTTTTTTCTGATAAAGTGCGTTATCTCCCCCATTTTTCCCATTGTCCGACCCTCAATTTTTTCTGATTCCTGAAATCTTCAATGCTTTCAAGGCATTTGCTGTTCATCACTGACGGCGACAACCCTGATACTTTACGCTACAGTATTGTCTCATTGGTTCAATGCCTGGAGAGACAATGTACGATCGCTATGATGGCCTGATTTTCGATATGGACGGCACCCTTCTGGACTCAGAGCCAGCACATCATCAAGCCTGGCATCAGGTTTTGGCGCGCCATGGTATTGCTTTTGACGAGAAGGTCATTGCAAGCCTTAATGGTTCCTCTACGTTGCACATCGCACAGGTCATCATTGCGCATCATCAAATCAATATTGCGCCTGAATTGTTGGTAGCGGAGAAAACGGTCGCAGTAGAACCCCTGTTGCTGAACATGGTTCGGCCATTGCCGTTGATTGCAGTGGTCAAAGCGTATCATGGTCATAAACCGATGGCGGTGGGCACCGGTAGCGAGCATCAAATGGCTGAAAGTCTGTTACAGCATCTGGGATTAGACGGTTATTTTGATGCTATTGTCGGCGCGGATGATGTTACACGTCATAAGCCGCAGCCGGATACGTTTCTGCGCTGTGCCGCGTTAATGGGGCTGTCTCCCACACGATGTGTGGTATTTGAAGACGCTGATTTCGGCTTACAGGCAGCAAAAGCCGCCGGTATGGATGCGGTTGACGTTCGTTTATTGTGACAAGGTAGTGCTGATTCAGGCGCGTCGCCATCGCAGTGTGACAGGCTGTATGGAGTACTGACGGTACAGGTGGGTTACCTGCCTGAGAGGGTACTGGCAGGTTTCTTTTTTGTGATTGCCGTTCGGTGGTGTTGCGCCAGCGGTAACGCACGGTGTTGCAGCATGGTTCAGACTGCGATGCGACCGGCGCTTGCGCGGGTGGTATTGATGCACGTCGATGCAACGTTACGGTTAATCTTATGCTGAACAAAAATACATCATTATCAGAGCGAGAGGTCAAGGTGATCCCAAACGTATCACAAGCGCTTTCCTGGCTGGAAGCGCATCCTCATGCGTTAAAAGGCATTGGACGTGGTATTGAACGTGAAACTTTGCGTATCAGACCGAATGGCTATTTGGCAACAACCGGTCATCCCGCATCTCTGGGATCCGCCCTGACTCATCGTTGGATCACCACGGATTTTGCGGAAACGTTGCTGGAATTTGTTACTCCGGTTGATCAGGATATTGACCATCTGCTGGCTTTTCTGCGCGATGTTCATCGTCATGTCGCGCGGGGTATTGCTGATGAGAGAATGTGGCCATTCAGTATGCCGTGTTTGATTGCCGACAGTGCAAACATTACTCTGGCGCAATACGGTAGTTCTAACATTGGCCGCATGAAGACCCTCTATCGCGAAGGGTTGAAAAACCGCTATGGCGCGTTGATGCAAATCATCTCGGGTGTGCACTATAATTTTTCTTTGCCAGTCTCATTTTGGCAAGCATGGTCAGGGGTGAACGATGCGCAAAGCGGTAAAGCGGCAATTTCCGCCGGTTACCTGCGTTTGATCCGTAACTATTATCGTTTTGGCTGGGTTATTCCTTATCTGTTCGGGGCTTCGCCCGCAGTCTGTGCTTCTTTCCTGCAGGGAAAAGCGAGTAATTTGCCGTTTGAACGCACTGAAGACGGCATGCTTTATCTGCCGTATGCCACCTCGCTGCGTTTGAGTGATCTGGGGTATACCAATAAATCGCAAAGCAATCTTGGCATTACCTTCAATACGCTTGACGGCTATGTGGCTGCGCTAAAACAGGCAATCAAAACGCCTTCGCCGGAGTTTGCCGCCATTGGGACCAAAGATGTGCAGGGGCACTGGCGACAACTGAATACGAATGTGTTACAGATTGAAAACGAACTCTACGCGCCAATTCGTCCCAAACGCGTAACCCGTTCCGGGGAAGCCCCGTCTGACGCCTTGTTGCGGGGCGGCATCGAATATATTGAAGTTCGTTCACTGGATATTAATCCATTTTCTCCTGTAGGCGTGGATGCGCAACAAGTCCGTTTCCTCGATCTTTTCCTTATTTGGTGTACGCTGGCAGATGCGCCGGAAATGAGCAGCGCTGAGTTGCAGTGCACACGTAAAAACTGGAATCGGGTGATCCTTGAAGGACGTAAACCCGGGGTGATGATCGAGTTGAGCTGTGACGGGGAACAAGCGCCATTGGTGAATGTGGGTAACGCATTATTCCGGGATTTACGCCGGGTAGCCGAAGTGCTCGACAGTAACCAGGGCGATAATCTTTATCAATCGGTCTGTGATCAACTAGTGGCATCGTTTGATGATCCTGAGTTAACCTATTCGGCACGCATTCTTCAGCGCATGATGACCAATGGTATCGTCGGTACCGGGTTAGCCCTGGCTGAGCAATACCGTCACCAGTTGATGGAGGAGCCGTTAGAGGTGTTGACTGCGGAGGCGTTTACTCAGGAAGCGGCGCGTTCACATGCGGCGCAGCACGAAATTGAAAAGAACGATACACTCGGTTTCGATGCTTTTCTGGCCAGTAAAGCCGGCTGAAAAAGAAAAAGGCCACATCGCTGTGGCCAAAATTAACATCTCTATTGTCAGGGATGATGATAACAAATACGCGTCTTTCATATACTCAGACGTATGGCGAACGGAAAAGTTTCATCGTTCTAAAAAAATTTCTTAAAACAGGAGGTGACTAAATGCCACTGCTGGATAGTTTTACCGTCGATCACACTCGCATGGCCGCGCCCGCTGTACGCGTAGCGAAAACCATGACCACATCGCATGGCGATACCATCACCGTTTTTGACCTGCGTTTTTGTGTACCAAACAAAGAAGTGATGCCAGAACGCGGTATTCACACCCTGGAACACCTGTTTGCCGGCTTTATGCGCGATCACCTGAATGGCGATGATGTGTCCATCATTGATATTTCGCCCATGGGTTGTCGTACCGGGTTCTATATGAGCCTGATTGGCGCACCAGATGAATTGCGGGTGGCGAAAGCATGGAAAGCGGCCATGGGCGATGTGCTGAAAGTGACAGATCAGCGCAAAATTCCAGAGTTGAATGAATATCAATGTGGAACCTACCACATGCACTCACTGAAAGAAGCGCAGGATATTGCGCGTCATATCGTTGAACACGATATCGGCGTGAACCACAATGATGAACTGGCGTTGCCAAAAGAGAAGTTGCAGACCCTACAGTTCTGAGCCTGCCAGCAAAAAAACAAATAAATCATGACCGGACGCTTATCCCACCCGCTTTTATGGGATAGGCGCTTTGATCTCGCCGGTCTGGTTTATGAACCCACAGAATCTTTCAACGGCTTCTTCGGTATAATTCTGACTTGTTTCACCCGATTGTCCTGCACATCAAGGATGTCGATATCATAATGGTTGATCTGCACCCGTGTGCCGATAAGCGGGATATCCTCCAACACTTCCAGCAACATGCCATTAATGGTGCGGGCGCCTTCTTCCGGTAATTGCCAGTTGAACGCTTTGTTGATCTCTCGAACGTTGGCCCCACCTTCAATCAACACGGATCCGTCATTCTGGGGTACCACTTCCTCCGCCAGCGAAGGCGACATAGAGGTCGTGAAATCTCCGACAATTTCTTCCAGAATATCTTCAATGGTGATCAGACCTTTAATATCGCCATATTCATCAACCACCAGACCCACTTTTTTCTTATTGTTCTGGAATTTCACCAGTTGCGCACTGAGTGGCGTCCCTTCCGGCACATAATAAATCTCATCTGCGGCGCGCAAAAGCGTCTCTTTAGTGAACTCTTTCTTCTCCGTCATCATCCGCCAGGCTTCACGTACCCGTAACATGCCGACAGCATCATCCAGCGACTCGCGATACAGTACAATGCGGCCATGCGGCGAATGTGAGAGCTGACGTTCGATCAACTTCCATTCATCGTTGATATTGATACCGACAATTTCGTTGCGCGGTACCATGATATCATCCACATTCACTTTTTCCAGGTCCAGCACCGACAACAGCATATCCTGGTTACGCCGCGACATCAGCGAACGTGACTCATAAACCACCGTGCGCAGCTCTTCTTTGTTCAGTGCTGAACTGATGACGCCATTGGCTTTAATCCCGATCATGCGCATCAGAATACGGGTAATGGTATTCAGCAACCCCACTAACGGCATCATCATAATTTGCAGGGGACCCAGCAAAAAGCTACTGGGATAGGCCACTTTTTCGGGATAGAGTGCGGCAATGGTTTTCGGTAAGATTTCGGCGAAAATCAGGATGGCAAAGGTGAGCACGCCGGTGGCGATAGCCACGCCCGCATCGCCGTACAGGCGCATGCCGACAAGCGTCGCCAGTGCAGACGCGAGGATGTTAACCAGATTGTTGCCGATCAACACTAAACTGATCAGGCGATCAGGGCGGCGCAATAACATTTCAACCCGGCGAGCAGCGCGATTACCGCTTTTGGCCCGATGATGTAATTTATAGCGATTCAGCGTCATCATGCTGGTTTCGGAACCGGAAAAGTACGCTGAAACCAGAACCATGATAATCAGAATGATCAGTAATGTGGTGGTTGAAACGTGTTCCAACGCAGAGTCCTTGTGATAGTCAATCAGTGGGTGAGAAGATGTTGCAGCACGCGGCTACCAAAGTAAGCCATGGTCAACAGTAATGCTCCGCCGCAGTTGAACCAGACCACCCGCCGACCTCTCCAGCCTTCATGGTAGTGACCCCAAAGCAGAACAATATAAACAAACCACGCCAGAATCGACAACACGGCTTTATCGACATTCTCCGTGCTGAACAGATTTTTCATATAAAGTAGGCCGGTGCAGAGGACCAGTGTCAGGAGGACCACCCCCACCTGAGTAATGTGAAACATCCGTCGTTCGATACTCATCAACGGCGGCATATCATTGCTGAAAGCGAGCTTTTTATGTTTAAGCCGATAGTCAATCCATGCCAGTTGCAGGGCGTAAAGAGCGGCGATGATCAACGTGGCATAAGCGAAAAGCGCCAGACCAATATGGACCATCATGCCTGGTGTGGTTTCCAGATGAGTAATAAAAGCATTGGGTACGAAGGTGGCGAACGCCAGATTAATCAACGCGAAACTATACACAATGGGCAATAGCAACCAGCCACGATTACGTGAGGCGACGACGGTCATAATGGTGCAGATCAATAAGCTGACCAGTGAACCAATATTCAACAAGCTTAGGTTCTGCGCGCTGTCCATGGCAAATATCCGCTGCTGCAGAGCTACGCCATGCGCCACTAATGCGACGAAAGCGGACATTACCGCCAGACGACGCCAGGCACTGTTTTTTCGTAACAGGCTCGGAATGATCAGGACAAGACTGAGTGAATAAGCGAACAGGGCCAGAATCGCAAAAACGGACATAGGGATGTTGTCTGGTTGAGGGCTAAGAAAAAATCAGTATAGCGCCAGCAACAGATTGCTCCAAACGTTCTCAATGCCGATTGCAGAGATCGCAATCACTTCGTGTTATAATCCACCCAATTGTGTCGCCCGGGGCGGCCTCTCTTATATCTTGAGCGAGAGACAATGTTTGATAATTTAACCGACCGATTGTCGCAAACCCTGCGCAATATCAGCGGCCGCGGCAGGCTGACCGAAGACAATATCAAAGAAACACTGCGTGAAGTGCGCATGGCGTTACTGGAAGCTGACGTTGCGCTGCCGGTAGTGCGCGAATTCATTGAGCGGGTTAAAACCCGCGCAGTAGGCCATGAAGTCAATAAAAGCCTGACGCCGGGTCAGGAGTTCGTCAAAATTGTTAAAAGCGAACTTGTCACGGCGATGGGTGATGAAAACAACACCCTGAACCTGGCTGCTCAGCCGCCAGCCGTGGTGTTGATGGCCGGTCTGCAAGGGGCGGGTAAAACCACCAGCGTGGGTAAGCTGGGTAAATTCCTGCGTGAAAAGCATAAAAAGAAAGTGCTGGTGGTGTCCGCCGACGTTTATCGCCCGGCAGCGATCAGACAACTGGAAATGCTTGCCGAGCAGGTTGGGGTCGATTTTTTCCCGGCGGATGTCAGCCAGAAGCCGATTGAGATCGTAAATAGCGCGCTACAGCAGGCCAAACTGCAATTTTACGATGTGTTGCTGGTGGATACCGCCGGCCGTCTGCATGTCGACGCTGCGATGATGGATGAAATCAAACAGATTCATGCGGCGATCACGCCGGTAGAAACCCTGTTTGTTGTCGACGCCATGACCGGGCAGGATGCGGCGAATACCGCGAAAGCCTTCAATGAGGCACTGCCGCTGACCGGGGTGATCCTGACGAAAGTGGATGGCGATGCCCGCGGCGGCGCGGCGCTCTCGATTCGTCAAATTACCGGTAAGCCGATTAAATTCATGGGGGTTGGGGAAAAGACGGAAGCGCTGGAGCCTTTTTATCCTGACCGTATCGCCTCCCGAATTTTAGGGATGGGCGATGTACTTTCGCTGATTGAAGATATTGAGAGCAAAGTTGACCGGGCGCAGGCAGAGAAGCTGGCCAGTAAGCTGAAAAAAGGCGCTGATTTCGATCTCAACGATTTCCTCGATCAGTTAAAACAGATGCGTAATATGGGCGGGATGGCCAGCCTGATGGGCAAACTGCCAGGCATGGGCCAGTTGCCGGATAATGTAAAGTCACAAATGGATGACAAAGTGCTGGTGCGACTGGAAGCGATGATCAACTCGATGACGCGTAAAGAGCGTGAAAAACCGGAGATTATCAAAGGGTCGCGCAAGCGCCGCATTGCGACGGGTTCGGGTATGCAGGTTCAGGATGTCAATCGTTTGCTGAAGCAGTTTGACGATATGCAGCGCATGATGAAAAAAATGAAGAAAGGCGGCATGGCGAAGATGATGCGCGGGATGAAAGGCATGATGCCGCCAGGTTTCCCTGGGCGTTAAGCGCTCCTCACCCCGGGTTAACAGCGGGTGCAGTGTGAACCTGACAATGTGGAATCGCCCTCATGGGCCAGATTCTAAGTGGACAAAAATTGAAGAGCCTCAAAGGCGACTCAGCTTTAGATTGCTTTTTGCACTAAAATGAGTAAAATCTTGGGGCTTTTTATATAGCACCCGGGCCCCGTTCCTCGATGGGGCCCGGTTGTTTTATTAACTAAAGAGGGTGTTATGGTAACAATTCGTTTGGCACGTCACGGCGCGAAAAAGCGTCCGTTTTATCAGGTTGTCGTCACTGACAGCCGCAATGCGCGTAATGGTCGTTTCATTGAGCGCGTTGGTTTCTTCAACCCAATTGCGACCGGTCAGGCTGAGGCTCTGCGTCTGGATCTTGACCGTATCGAGCACTGGGTTGGCCAGGGCGCAACGCTTTCTGATCGCGTTAATGCGCTGATCAAAGAAGCCAGGAAAGCAGCTTAATCTGTCATGGTGGTTACTATGAGCAAGCAACACACCGCATTGCCGCCTGTTAAACCTGTCATTATGGGCAAAATGGGATCGGCCTACGGTATTCGTGGTTGGCTCAAAGTGTTTTCCTCCACTGAAGACGTCGAACGTATATTTGACTATCAGCCGTGGTTTATCCAACGCGCGGGTCAGTGGCAGTATGTTGAGCTGGAAGGTTGGAAACGCCACAATCAGGACATTGTCATCAAAGTCAAAGGCATTGATGATCGTGATGCGGCCACACAACTCACGCATTGTGAAATTGTCGTGGATTCGCAGCAATTGCCAGTGCTGGAAGAGGGTGATTACTACTGGAAAGACCTGCTGGGTTGTCAGGTGATCACGACCGAAGGCTACGAACTGGGGAAAGTCATTGATTTGATGGAAACTGGTTCGAACGACGTACTGGTCGTCAAAGCCAACCTGAAAGATGCATTCGGTGTGAAGGAACGGTTAATCCCGTTTCTTGATGAACAGGTTATCAAGAATGTCGATCTCACTACCGGCACCATTGAAGTAGATTGGGATCCTGGTTTTTGACCCCCGAACAAAACGGTAATACGACGGCGCATGCTATGTGGATTGGTGTCATTAGCCTGTTTCCAGAGATGTTTCGTGCCATTACCGATTACGGGGTAACGGGTCGGGCAGTAAAAAATGGCCTGCTTAGCATTCAGAGTTGGAGTCCTCGTGACTTCACTTATGACAGGCACCGTACCGTGGATGATCGTCCTTACGGCGGCGGACCGGGAATGCTGATGATGGTGCAACCCTTACGGGACGCCATTTTTGCAGCGAAAGCGGCGGCGGGAACGGATGTTAAGGTGATTTATCTTTCACCTCAGGGACGTAAACTGGATCAACGTGGTGTTTGTGAACTGGCAAACTGCCAAAAGTTAATTCTGGTTTGTGGTCGTTATGAAGGGATCGATGAGCGCGTGATCAATACCGAAATTGATGAAGAGTGGTCGATCGGTGATTACGTTCTCAGCGGTGGCGAATTACCAGCAATGACGCTGATTGATTCCGTCGCCCGGTTTATTCCGGGAGTACTGGGCAAACAGGCGTCAGCCGAAGAAGATTCTTTCTCGGCAGGACTGCTGGATTGTCCGCATTATACCCGCCCTGAGGTGTTAGACGGCATGGAAGTACCCCCGGTTTTACTCTCGGGTAATCATGCTGAAATTTATCGCTGGCGTCTGAAACAGTCGTTGGGCCGTACCTGGCTTAGAAGACCTGAACTTCTGGAAAACCTGGCTCTGACTGAAGAGCAAGCAAGGTTGCTTACCGAGTTTCAACATGAAGCCGGACAGCAACAAAACGATGATGCAGAAGGTTAACCTTCTTTAAATATCAGTTTACCCAGGATAAGAGATTTAATTATGAGCAACATTATCAAGCAACTTGAACAAGAACAGATGAAACAGGACATACCGCCCTTCCGTCCGGGTGATACCCTGGAAGTGAAAGTATGGGTCGTTGAAGGTTCGAAAAAACGTCTGCAGGCATTCGAGGGCGTGGTTATTGCGATTCGTAACCGCGGTCTGCATTCTGCCTTCACTGTTCGTAAAATTTCCAACGGCGAAGGCGTTGAGCGTGTATTCCAGACACACTCACCGGTTATTGACAGTATTACTGTTAAACGTCGTGGTGCTGTGCGTAAAGCCAAACTGTACTACCTGCGTGAGCGTACTGGTAAGGCTGCTCGTATTAAAGAGCGTCTTAACTAAGGGATCGCTAACGCGACATCTTAAAGTTAATATCAAACAAGGGGTTAGCGTAACGCTAACCCCTTTTTTATTCCCAATCTTAAACCATCTCCGATGGAGGTGGTGATCGTTCATGTGGGGCTTTGCCCGTAGCATGCCCATGCTAAATACTGCCCCGGTTTGTTACCCGCAAATCAAGGAGTCAATAGCATGAGCAGAGATGAATCCGCTTCTCACGTATTCTATCGCTGTCAGTATCATCTCGTATGGACACCGAAGTACAGATACAAAATCCTCAAAGGCAATCCTGGTAAAGAGCTTTATCGCAACATCTACATCTACTGCAATATGAAGAAATGCACTGTAGTTGAACTAAATGTACAGATAGATCATATACATCGGGTTGTGATGAACCCATCGGTTTTGAGTGTTTCCGAGCTAATGGAGTTTGTGAAAGGGCGGACAGCCATCAGGCTGTTCGCGAAGTGTTCTTATCTCAGGAAGCACAAGCTGTGGGGTAATCACTTCTGGCAAAGAGGTTATTTTGTGGACCCGGTAGGCGCAGACGAAGAGATAATGAGAAGATATGTTCGATACCCGGACAAGGTAGCCAAAGAGGAAGAAGAAAGACAAAGAAAGCCCGGACTGGAAGGGGAGTGTTTAAGCCCCCTTTTCGGGGGCTGTGTCAAAACCTCCGGCTATGCCGGAGGATATTTATTACTTAAACCGTGCCAGTGAAAACGGCGTTAAGTCAAATTCGCTTTTTTTGCCACTGGCAAATTGAGTTGCTATTTCCCCTAACACGCTGGCAAATTTAAACCCATGTCCACTAAGGCCGGTAATAATTAAACGATGTGGCTGTTCAGGCAGTGTATCAATAATAAAATCTTCATCGGGTGAATTATCATAAGAACAGGCTGCGCCATGTAAGCAAACTCCGATACCCGGTAAAAACTGACGTATAAAGTCAAAAACTTCGCTGCCATCGCTGGCATATGATCCAAATGGGGTGCGTTGTTCCGGGGTGGCGATCACTTGCCCGCCGTCATGACGCCCTAGTTTCAGGGCATTTTTATTGGCAGGAAAGCCATAATAATGATTGCCATCAGGCATTTCTGCGGTAAATGCCGGGAAGTGGTTATTTTCACTATAACGTTCGTCGGCCTGGTGCCATGAAAAGACTTTTCGGATCGGGGTTACCGGCAGATCAGGGTATAATTTTTTCACCCAGGTCCCCGTACTGATCAGCAATTTCCGCGCATAAAACATGCCATCTGTCGTGGTGACACGCTGTAAGCTATCCTCGTTATCTATCTGAGTGACGCCACAATTAAATAGCTGCGCGCAGCCCGCTTTTTCCGCCAGCGAGATCCAACTGCGAATGGCGACTTCGGCGTTGAGGTAGCCTGATTGAGGTTCAAATACCCCCAGGTAACCGTCCGGAATGTTGAATTGCGGCCAGCGCTTACGGATTTCATCGGCCTGCAGAACCTGAACTTCAAGATGAAACTGCTGTGCACTGTCGATAACATTATTGATGAATTCAGAGCCCAATGGCGCAAGGTTGAGCACGCCGCTACGTTGCATAATCCGCTCGCCACTTTGCTGTTCCAGCGCATCCCATAGCGTTTGCGCGCGCAGTATTAAGGGAACATACCGTGCGCCTTCACCATAAGCATGGCGAATTAAACGTGTTTCGCCATGGTGGCTGCCTGCCTGATGGGGGGGATGGGCACTGTCTATCATCAGTACATCCAGCCCGGCCTGGGTTGCGTAAAAACCTGCGGCAGATCCCACGGATCCACTGCCCACAATGATTAGGTCGTAAACCATGAGGGTTAATTCCTTTAAACGGGATTTATTCTCAGAGGATAACAGAAGCGCAGATGGCAGACAGTAAAAAGGCACTCATATATACCCGCCATACTTCAGGTTACAGAGAAGTAAGCGGCAGTTCGTTCATCCATATGAGCTTGCTTGTCGCTTTCCGTAACATGAAATCTTTTGGGTATTAAGAGTGCCGTACTCACTTACAATATAAAAAGTTAGTGCTTCTTGTAATCTCGGTCCTGGTATTCAGTCGCTTCAATCTTAGCGATGCCAGCTTCTAAAATCGAAATAAACTGTCTGGCAATATCAGTTGTTAACCAATATGTTGGGCCCACTTCGGCTTCATCAGTGTGCTGCTCATTAGATGAAAGCGAATGAAGGCGAATCATCATGGCATCATAACTGTCTACGGTACTGATATCCCATCCAACCAGAGGATGAGTTTGGATAACGTCTTTGTTTCTGTCCATCATAACCTCCCTATTACTCGTAGAACGAAGTGATTTATTGAGGTTTCAATGCGGCTCTTTTTCACATAGCGCTACCATTATAACAGTGAAATGCACCCCGGCGAGATGAAAAATGCGCAAAGTGTAAAATAAATATTTTACTGAATAGTATTTCAACAACAAAATTATGCTGGATAAAATATACACAAAATAATTCACCTTGCAGCAGGCGGCGATGTGATAAATCGGCCTGATGACAGGTTTAGAGCCTATCCCATTAGGCAAATTTTATTTGCCACTTTGGCCTTGGGCAGTGCTCGAAATCCTCATGTACTACGTGTACGCGCCGGTTTCTCCGCGCTTTCCGTGTTCACATTGACGGCGACGATAATACTTACTGGGCCAGGCTCTTAATCAGAGGCGGTATCAGCGTTAACACTCATCATCCCACTGCGTTTTTCCAGCTCACTGGCTAACCGGGAGAAATGAAGTTGCAGTGCCTCTTCATAATTTTTATTTTGTGCTTCCAGCCTTAAACTATGAATCAGTAACTGATTTGACTTCTTATCAAGGCAAAAAGAAAGCGAGGAAAAGGCATTTTCCAGCACAGTCAGACGACGTTGCTGATCACGAATCAAAGCCAACAACTCACCGAAAGTCATCGCTTCTTCGGGTTTATCTGCGCTCATAGGGGACATCTCTTGTAAGGCATAACAGGACAAGGATATGTTATCATCAGGCAACAGTCTATACGCGTTATACTTTACATTGCCTGTCTGTTGGTTGCGTGAGTGCCACCAAATCACCTGTCTGAGTCAGCGCATTGCTCGCCACTCCAGAAAAAGCTGCCTGTTTTACCATGCGAATTATTTAGCGCCTGTCGCTGTTATCTTTCACCGGATGCGATGTGTGGTGATAGGGGGGCTGTTGGCGATATCGTCAGCTTTCGTTGCTGAGCGATGAAAATGAAGATAAAAAAGCCGGAAGGCGATATCCGGCAAACAACAACATCACAACAGAAATGTTAGTCAGTGATAAACCAGTCGTCAGCGCTTTCCCAGGTTTCTTGCAGAATTTCGCTAACACGTTCCTTTTCCTCTTTCGGGGCGCCGAAAACGGTCAGATTATGGGCACTGGAATAGCGCACTGAAACCGTATTGTCGGTTGCAGGAAACTGCACATTGATCCGTTTGGTCAGTTCCTGCACCAGGGCCACAATGGCCCCGTCGGGAAGTTGAGTAGTTCTTGCGACAGTGACTTCAACACGCATTTTAGCCTCCAGAAATTATACTGTATATATATACATGTAATTGAATGGAAAGCAACAAAAACACGGTATTTTCATCTGCTATTAATGTGCTACTTGCCAGTTGAGGGTCTGGCCGGCAAGAAACGGGATCAAGGTCTCGTTACCAACACGGATGTTTTCTTCTACGGTCCAGGGACTGCGTACCAGCTTAATCGTCCCTTCATTGAGGGGTAAGCCGTAAAATCGCGGGCCATTTTCAGCGCAGAACGCTTCGAAATATGCCAGGGCATTCATCTCTTCGAACACGGTGGCATAGGCGGGTAGGGCTGTCGGTGCATTAAACACGCCGGCACAACCACAACTCGCTTCTTTGTGATGACGCAGATGTGGCGCAGTATCTGTCCCGAGGAAAAAGCGCGGATTACCACTGGCAATCACCTGACGCAGTGCTTGCTGATGAACGTTACGCTTCAGAACAGGCAGGCAATATAAGTGCGGGCGTATGCCGCCAACAAGCATATGGTTGCGGTTAAACATCAAATGTTGAGGAGTGATGGTCGCCGCAAGGTAACGGTTACCTTCCAGCACATAGGCAGCGGCTTCCCTGGTGGTGATATGTTCAAATACCACTTTCAGCTCTGGATACTGTTTACGTAATGGCACCATTACCGTGTCAATAAAACGAGCTTCACGATCAAAGATATCAATGTCGGCATTGGTCACTTCGCCATGAATTAACAGCGGCATACCGATTTTCTGCATCCGTTCCAGCACGGAGGCGATTGCTGCAAGATCTGTTACGCCATGTCTGGAATTGGTGGTGGCATTCGCCGGATAAAGCTTTGCGGCGGTGAAAATACCCTCGCTAAAACCATTTTCAATGTCATCCGGATTAAGATTGTCAGTGAGATAGCAGGTCATTAACGGCTGGAAAACATGTTCGGATGGTACTGCGGCAAGAATCCGTTCCCGGTAGGCGCGTGCAGCAGCAGCGCTGGTCACGGGGGGAACAAGATTTGGCATCACAATTGCGCGACTGCACACGGCGCTGGTATAAGGGACCACCGCGTGCAGCATGTCATCATCACGGAGATGGACATGCCAGTCGTCAGGGCGGCGAAGGATTAATTCCTGGTACTGTGTTGTCATCGGTGCTGCTCCGGCTAAAAAAAGAAGTCGTATGGCGGTTTTCGACCGGGGACTAAGCATAAGGATAAACGCAACCGATTGCACTTGCTTTGTGTGCTTAGCACCAGCAAATCACCCGCTCCCGACCAAAACCGGAGGATCAGAAACGAACGTGTATACTGTGTCGCGGCAAGAAGAAATTTATCACGGTGAAACTCGGACTCATTTTCACCATGAAGAGGTCATCCGATGGGATCACTCTGTAAAAGGGATCACCAGTTCGCCGGGTTTAACGATCAACCCTTTAGCGAAGGTTTTCGCCAGAGATTCCGCTTTACTTCTATCCGTACTCAGGACGTAGACCGGTTTTTGGTCAAAGTAACTTTTAAGCGATTGATTAAGATAAGGTATCAGGGACTGTAGCACCGGTTGCATTTTCTCTGGCTGGATTTGGCTTTCCATGATTTCAAGATCTTTGAGATAAATGGCGCCTTGCTGTTGATCGAAGAACGGCGAAGTTTTCATTTTCAGTTTCATCGTGGCGTGTTGCGTACCCAATAATGACGAAATATTGACCTCGGCATTGCCGGAGAGTGTCACTTTATTGGGTTCTTCACGACCCACTTCACTATTAAGATCACTCAGTACAATATGTGCGCTAACCAGGCCAGAAATACCGATGTCTTTGGCGAAATTGTTATGTTTTTGCAACGCCTGATTAATTTCCTGCTCGCTGATGGTGTACTGCGCGAGTTGATTACAGGCTGTAAGTAATCCGATAAAAAGCAGAGCAGCAAACCCCAGAAATGCCTTATTCATTCAATTCTCCGTTTCTTTGATTTACTGTAAATATGACTGCTTAGCGGTAAGCTTGCCTCAATGCAGCGCAGGTGTCACCAGGATATCACCGAAAGGCCCGGCAAAAAGGCAAGGAAATATGTCGTGTGAAAAGCCGGTATGCCGGCTAGTCAGCTTGATAATTTATGCGGGTGAGGCGCCCGCCACCACCACCCGCGGATGGAATTGCCACCATAATATCAGCAGGGTTACCAGGCCGACCATCCCTAAAATCAGCCACGGTAACGCAGGTAGCCCAAGGGCGCGACCGGTATCGAACATCCAGCCACCGCCGGTATAGCCGATGGCGCCGCCGAATGCCAGACCCAGCCGACTAAAACCCATATAACTGCCACGTGCGCGTGAATTGGCCAGTGAGGCGCTCAACGTTTCGCGCGCAGGTTCGGCAATAATGTAACCCACATAGAAAGTGAAAATCAGCATCAACAGGTGCGGCAAGGAGTCGGAAAAACCGAGGGGCAACAGGCTGAGGCTCATCACTAGCAGGCCAGCCATTAACCGTTGCTCAAGACGAAAGCGCGTTTCGCTCCAGCGCATAATGGGGTAAAGCAGCGTGAGCGATAGCGCCGCTTCGATGGCATACATCCATTTTACTGCACCGGGGGTGCCTGCAATCTGATTAACCATAATGGGTAACATCAACATCACTTGCACCGAGAGCGTGTAATAGCCGGTTAGCGTCAGAACATAAGTACAAAAACGGCTGTCTTTAAGCACGCGCCACATACCTTCACGCATCGGTGTCCGTACCGCTGACAGGCGCCATGCCGGCAATAACCAGGCGTTAAATAAGGCTGTCATCACGAAGACCAGTGCGCCAACCCAGCAAACCAGACGAAAATCGTAAGCCAGTAGCCAACTGCCGACCAGTGCCCCTGTCACCGCACCGGCACTGTCCTGCATCATCAGTAGCGAGAAAAAACGACCGCGCTCACGCGGGCGGATTAATTTGATCACCATGGCGGTACGCGGTGGATCAAACAGCGTTCCGCCGAGGCCGGAAAGCAAACAGGAAAGCCATAAAATCCAGGGATCGTGCGCCATCGCCATACTGGCAAAACCACCCGCGCGCAGGAGCATCCCGGTGACAATCATCGGCCTGGCGCCAAAACGGTCAGCAACCGCACCGCCGAAAATGCCCAGCCCCTGCTGTACTAACTGGCGTAGTCCAAGAGCAATACCGACCACCAGCGCCGCCCAGCCCAGTTGCTCGACAAAATGAACGGCAATCAAGGGAAATACGACGAAAAACCCTAATACCACGAGCATATTATCGATTAGCAGAAAAATTTTACCGAGGCGTCGTGCCCGTGCAACCCGTGGCATGCTTATTCCTGAAGAAAATAAAATAGTCCAGTTGGTCCATTTTCCTCTTTTACTGCACATCTTGACAGCCGATCACGCGTGATATTTTTTCATCAATAACAGGCAGTTTGTACTAATAGCTGTCACCGTGTTGCTGAGATGAAATATGCGGGGCATTTTTTTGCTTACCGTTGAGTGTTTATCTGAATTGTTGATCCGCATCAAAGCGTTGGAGGTGTTCGTATGCTGCGTTGTTGCAACCTAAAGACAATCAGGCGTCAGTCACCGAGATATGCAGAATTTTACCCCAGCATATGAAGGCGGTTATAGTAAGAAACAGGCTGGCAAAGAAAGTCAGTATTTTACTGAGGTATTCAGGACGAGTTGTGCGCGCCTCATGTTCAAACGGTTTCTTTTTATCGGTCGTGGATTCAGGAGAAAAGATGTTTGGCTATCGCTCTGCTGCACCTAAAGTGCGTCTGACAACCGAACGCCTGGTGGTCCGCCTTGTTCATGAACGCGATGCATGGCGACTGGCTGATTACTATGCAGAAAATCGCGTGTTTCTCAAACCATGGGAACCGGTTCGTGACGAAAGCCATTGTTACCCTTCTGGCTGGCAAGCCCGTCTTGGACTGATTACGGAGATGCATAAACAAAATAGCGCTTTTTATTTTATCCTGCTGGATCAGGATGAGACCGAAGTGCGAGGCGTGGCCAACTTCAGCAATGTACTGCGTGGTTCCTTTCATGCCTGTTATCTCGGATATTCATTGAGTGAAAAATGGCAGGGGCAGGGAATGATGTATGAGGCGCTGCAGGCGGCAATCAAATACATGCAGCGCCAACAACGCATCCATCGTATTATGGCGAATTATATGCCGCATAATCAGCGCAGTGGTGATTTGCTGGCGCGGCTGGGCTTTGAAAAAGAGGGCTATGCGAAAGATTACTTGTTGATTGATGGTGTCTGGCAAGATCATGTATTGACCGCCCTGACTCATCAGCAATGGGCGCCGGATCGCCGTGGGTAATAATGAGCAGGCTGCCGACAGGTTGATGGTGTAGCGTTTCCCCGTTTGCAACACATTGGGATGCGCGCTTGCCGCCCTCCCGTAACACTGGATTTATTGAGTCCGAGGCTATTTTTCATGAAGATCATGCTGTCGCCTGTTGAGGCACGGATCGTGGGATGTCTGCTGGAAAAGCAAGTGACAACACCGGATCAATACCCCATGTCGCTGAATGGCGTGCTGATTGCCTGTAATCAAAAGTCCAATCGCGAGCCGGTGTTGTCGCTCAGTGAACGGGAAGTGCAGGCGTGTCTCGACCTGCTGGTAAAAAAACATCTGTTGAGCCTTCAGAGTGGTTTGGGGAATCGGGTGGCAAAATATGAACAGCGTTTTTGCAATTCGACATTTGGCGATCTGAAACTCAATCCAGCGGAAGTGGCGGTGGTGGCCACCTTATTGTTGCGTGGCGCGCAAACACCAGGTGAGCTACGTGCTCGTTGTAGCCGCATGTATGCGTTTACTGCGATGACGGAGATCGAACAGGTACTGGCAGACTTAGGCCAGCGAGACGATGGGCCGTTTGTGGTGCAACTTGCGCGCGAACCAGGCAAGCGTGAGAACCGTTACCGTCATCTTTTTATGGGTGATGTGAACGAGGACCAGCCGCTTCCCCTGGTAGCGGCGCCCCACAGTGATGATCTCTTTACGCGGGTAGCTGAGTTGGAAACCGCAGTGGCTGAGCTTAAACAACAACTGACCCTGTTACGGGCGGAAAAAAATCTGCCAGTATGATGGCCGGTGAGACGTGATAACGGCCACCCTGCTCATCAATGTTACCGGGTATTTTTTGCATTTGGGAAGCGGTGCGGCTGTTGCCGTGCCCGCGCCATGTTCACCGGTATGTCGGACATCAATCAGAAATCATCAGCGCTAACAATCCATTGTGGTTATTTCCCGTCGTATCAGTAGACTATGCGCTGTTTCTGACGGAAATCATGCCATCTGACGGCATGATGCCGGCTTTCACTTATTTCAGGATGCGCAGTAAACCATGAATCTGTTGAAATCTCTGGCGGCGGTCAGCTCAATGACCCTGTTTTCGCGTGTGCTGGGTTTTGTCCGCGATGCCATTATTGCGCGAGTATTTGGCGCCGGTATGGCGACCGATGCTTTTTTTGTCGCCTTTAAGCTGCCGAATCTGTTGCGACGGATTTTTGCTGAAGGCGCATTTTCGCAGGCTTTTGTGCCTATCCTTGCGGAATATAAAAGTAAGCAGGGTGAAGAAGCCACGCGGGTATTTATTGCCGGAGTCGCGGGATTGCTGACACTGGCTCTGGCGATTGTTACTTTTCTTGGCATGATTGGCGCACCGTGGGTGATTCTGGTTACTGCCCCCGGGTTTGCCGATACCGCAGACAAATTCGCCTTAACCTCATCACTGTTACGGATTACTTTTCCCTATATTTTATTGATTTCACTGGCCTCGCTGGTGGGCGCCATTCTTAATACCTGGAACCGGTTTTCGGTTCCGGCGTTCGCCCCGACGTTACTGAATATCAGCATGATTGGCTTTGCTTTGTTTGGGGCTCCTTATTTTCATCCACCGGTACTGGCGCTCGCCTGGGCTGTGGTGGTTGGTGGCGTATTGCAATTGGGCTATCAATTACCCCATCTGAAAAAAATTGGGATGCTGGTTTTACCCCGCCTCACGCTGAAAGATGCCGGTGTCTGGCGTGTGATGCGTCAGATGGGGCCCGCCATTCTTGGGGTTTCTGTTAGCCAGATTTCGTTGATTATCAATACAATTTTTGCTTCATTTTTGGTTTCTGGTTCAGTTTCCTGGATGTATTACGCCGACCGCCTGATGGAGTTCCCATCCGGCGTGCTGGGCGTAGCGTTAGGCACCATTTTGTTGCCTTCGCTGGCGAAAAGCTTTTCCAGCGGAAATCATGAGGAATACTCACGTCTGATGGATTGGGGCTTGCGCTTGTGCTTCTTACTGGCGCTGCCCAGTGCGGTTGCGCTGGGTATTCTTTCTGGCCCACTGACCATCGCGTTATTTCAGTATGGCAAATTCACTGCATTTGATGCCGAGATGACCCAGCGTGCGTTGATTGCCTATTCGGTCGGCCTGATGGGATTGATTGTGGTTAAGGTGCTTGCGCCGGGATTCTACTCGCGTCAGGACATCAAAACACCAGTGAGAATCGCCATTGTTACCTTAATTATGACGCAATTGATGAATCTGGTGTTCATCGGGCCGTTAAAACACGCGGGGTTATCATTGTCCATTGGTCTGGCGGCTTGCCTTAATGCAGCGCTGCTTTACTGGCAATTACGCAAGAAAAACATTTTTCAGCCCCAGCCCGGTTGGTTCCGTTTCCTGTCACGACTGATAATTGCAGTGGTAGTTATGGCGGCGGCATTGATCGCGATGATGATGGTGATGCCGGAATGGGGAAGCGGCAGTATGCTCTCCCGGTTATTGCGCCTGGCGGCGGTATGTGCGGTGGGGGGCGGTAGTTATTTTTCGGTGCTGCTGTTGCTCGGTTTCCGCGTCAAAGATTTCGCGCGCAGCACGATAATATGATGCATGATGCTGGTCAGGTCCCAGGACCTGAGATTCATTGCGGATGAGCCTGTACTGGCATCACCGTGAGGCATTCGCAGGCGCAATGTAATGTATGGCATTGTTGGAGGGTGTACACGGTCTTCTTTAGACAAAAAAAAGCTCCGGGCAAAGCCGGAGCGATAGCATTACTGTGTCAATTTAAGGCCGGGTAACCGGTGCCGTCGCCTGGTGGGTGGCGCTATGCCCACCCGCAGCGCCTTTGCCTTCAAAGTGGAACGTGGGTCGTACCCAGTCGCTGTGATGAGGCGGTTCCGGCTGATAAGTGGGCGCAGGTGCTTTAGTCATTGGCGCGCTGGCATGGTGCTCGCGGCTAACAGACGCTTCTGGCTGTCGCGTAGCGATCGCCGTTTGCTCAATCTCAACCTCGGGTTCGGCAAAAGCATGATGCTCCGTCGGGGCTGGAAGGTGTTCTGCAACCACGTCAGGCACCGGCTGCACTGTTTCAGCCTTAACATCTGTGCCCTGAGCGTCCCCGACGATATGCACCTCATTGATCACTTCCGTCGCTGCCTCGTTAGCTGGCTGTAGCGTGAATTCATCGTTCTCTTTTGGCGCGAATTCAGCGACATCGAGTGCTTCAGCTACGGCCTGGCTGGCTTCATCCGTTTCCGTTGTTAACGGTTCATAATGTGTTGTTGCTGCAGGAATCACGCTCAGCTCTTCATGCGCCAATGAAGTAACCACCGGGCTGGCGATCGGTGTCTCGACAACAGTAACCTCAACGGGCGTAATGTCGGTCACTAACGGCATCGCTGCCTCTGTTTCCGCACCCGGTGCCGGCAATGCCGATACAGGACTGCTCGCTGGCGCTGCGTCAGAAACAAGGGGTTCCACCGGGCTGGCGATCGGTGTCTCGACAACAGCAACCTCAACGGGCGTAATGTCGGTCACTAACGGAATTGCTGC
>JAATFO010000001.1 GCA_015655145.1 Enterobacterales bacterium
AAGACGGCCTCTTCAATATCATGGGTGATCAACAAGATTTGCTTACCGCTGCCGCGCCATAGCGTCAGTAACAGCGTCTGCATCTGCTCACGGGTAAACGCATCAAGTGCGGCAAAAGGTTCATCGAGCAACAGCAACTGTGGCTCAGCGGCCAGCGCACGCGCGAGCCCCCACGCGCTGCCGCATTCCCCCGGAAAGCTGCCAGATAAACCGTTTCTCCGCGCCTTCCAGCCCCACTTTTCCTGGCATTTGGCGAGCAATGGACTGCCGCTGTACTTTGCCGATGCCCGCCAGTTGTAAACCAAATGCCACGTTATCCAGCACATTGCGCCACGGCAACAGCCCCTCATGCTGAAACACCACCCCACGATCCGCCCCAGGGCCGGTGATGGCATGGCCATTCAGCGAAATGCTGCCCCCATCGATCGGCAAAAAACCGGCGATCACATTCAGTAAGGTCGTTTTGCCGCAGCCCGATGGGCCAGGCACCACCAGCAATTCCCCGGAATCAATGGTTAAATTGATATCCTGCAAGACCTGATGATCGGCATAATGCGCGGTAAGATGGGAGACAGAAAGCATCGGCGCGCCTTATCGTTCAGCAATCTGTTTAACAAAACGATCGGTGACATAGTCGTGATAATCGCCAGCGGCGTGCGGCACTTTTCCCTGCTCTTGCAGGAACTGTGCAGTATCGACGATGGCTTTATTGACCGGTTGCCCCAGTTGCTGAACTTGTTGTTTCGCCGTCAGGTAGGTATTTCCTTTTACCAGCGGCGGGATCTGTTCATTGGGCACGCCACTCAGGCGCGCAAGTTTGTTCAGATTGTCTCCCTGACCGAGCCACTGATCAGGATTATCGAGATAGGCTTGCTGCGCTGCCAGCGCGCTGCGCGCAAACGCGGTAACTACCTCCGGGTGTTTTGCCGCAAAGTCTTTGCGCACCACCCAAACATCCAGCGTCGGTGCGCCCCACTGCCCCACCTGAGAAGAATCCGTCAGTACGGTGCCGGTTTTTTCCAACTCATTGACCGCTGGCGCCCAGACATAGGCACCATCAATGTCGCCCCGCTGCGAGGCTGCGATGATTGCGGGTGGTTGCCGGTTAATAATTTGTACCTGTCCCGGTTTAATACCCCAGTGTTTCAATGCCGCCTGCAAGCTGTAATGGGTCGTGGAAATAAACGGGACGGCGATACGTTTACCGATCAGATCACGCGGGGTTGTAATGTCTTTTTTCACCACCAGCGCTTCTGAACTACCGAGCTTCGAGGCTAACAGAAAAACCTCAATCGGCACCTGCTGGCTGGCCGAAACCGCCAACGGACTGGAACCGATATTGCCGATTTGTACATCACCGGACGCCAGCGCACGGACGACGCTGGAACCACTGTCGAATTTACGCCAGTCAACGTTTGCTCCACTTTGCCTGGCAAAGGTATTGTCTGCCTGCGCCACCTTGGCGGGCTCTGCGGAGGTTTGATACGCCACCGTAACATCCACCGCCCGCGCGTGTAGCGCCACCAGTGACAACACAGCCATAATCAACGATAAATGTCTTTTTCCTGGCATGATTCGCTCCGCTTACGGTTGGTTGATGCATGACAAACCGTTGTAACCGATGGCAGACATGAATTTAAAGTAATTAAAAATTATCTTTAATTACTAATCTGCATTAGAAGATTTTTTGCTAATGCCAGGAAAAAGAAGGCAAAGCACCGACCGCGATAGCCGATGCAACACTAAGGACGCTAATGCCAGATTAGCAGGACGCATGCGGCAGTCAGCAACCCCATCACGCCATTAAACAGACACCAGATACGACGACTATGCAAAATACGGCCAATCAGGGTGCCAAAACTCAGCCAAATCACACTGGCAACCAGGTTGACCGTCACCAGGCCAATACTGATGGCGATAACTGACGAACGATAAGCGCCATCAGCCAGGCTAAAGCTTGCCACCGCGCCTAATGCCATCAGCCAGGCTTTTGGATTAATCAGTTGCAGTAAACCGCCCTGCCAGAACGGCATTGGCGTTGCCGGGGGATGGCGGATGTCCAGATTCTCATAAGCGGCAGTGCCAATTTTCCACGCCAGCCACAACAGGTACAGGCTACCGGCGATTTTCAGCAACAGATGTACCGCCGGATATAACAAAATCAAACCGCCGACGCCAAACGCCACCAATAGCAACATCACCTGCATGCCGATCATAATGCCGACCATCAGAGGCAAAGAACGAAGAAAACCAAAGCGAGCGCCCGAGGCAGTGAGTAACATATTATTCGGGCCGGGCGTGATCGCCGCCACCCACAGAAAGCCCAGCATTGACAGAAACATATTCAGTTCCATAAAAACGGGTGCTCCTCACCCCAAAGATAACTCATCTGACGACGCTAACAGTCTAACCGGGCCCAGACAAGCCCGGAGGATATGAATTTTACCTCCACGCAACATTTCTCCTCATCCGGATGTCGCTCATCCACAGCCGTGAACCGGGACGGATGATGACGTTATTGCTGATCGGCGCTATTTGCCTGCTACTATTATTATCTGGCACTGAACAGAGTATGATGGGAATGTTGATTCCGGCGCCACAGCGGTGACCGGCCCCTTCTATCCCGCAATACATTATCACTCTCTGGATAACTTACGTTGTGATTATTCCCTGGCAAGCACTAACACCGGATACGCTTGATAGCCTGATTGAATCGTTCGTGTTACGCGAAGGGACTGATTATGGCGAGCAAGAGCGTCCACTGCGCGAAAAAGTGGACGATGTTCGCCGCCAGTTAACGCACGGCGAGGTGGTGGTGGTGTGGTCTGAATTGCATGAGACGGTGAATATTATGCCGCGTGCGTCATTCCATGATTAAAAAGCGGACGAACGCCAGGCGCGATAACGATCATTACCGGTGCGTACCGCCAGAGATTGAGCCGCACGCTGTGAGCGCGCCAGTACCTCACGCTGATTCACTGTGGTGATTTCGCCGTTACGCATCACCGGCTGGCCATCAATAAAGACATCGGTCACTTCGTGGCCCAGTGCGGAATAGACCAGCGAGGAAACTGGGTGATGAATCGGCGTCATTGCCGGATGATCCGTCCCAACCACCACCACATCGGCACATTTTCCTATTTCCAGCGAGCCAACCTGATGGTCAAGACCAATCGCCCGTGCGCCGTCAATGGTCGCCATCTCCAGCACTTTCTCCGCTGTCATGATGGTGGGATCGCGATGTACACCTTTTTGCATTAACGCTGCAGTTTTCATCGCCTGGAACAGACTATGATTGTTACTGCTTGCCGGACCATCGGACCCCAGCCCCACCGTCAAACCAGCCGCCAGCATCGCGGGAATCGGCGGGATCCCTGAAGCCAGGTACAAGTTGCTACAGGGATTATGAGAGATTCGCACATCATGGTGTTTCAGGGCGCGAATGTCGCGGGTGCTGCACTGTACACAATGTACCGCCAACACATCAGGCCCCAGAAAACCGATATTGCTGAGAAATTCAGTATCACTGCTCTGAAAACGCTGCTGCGCCTGCTGGATTTCAAAATCTGTTTCTGCAACATGTGTGGTGATCAACACCCCGGTTTCATCGGCAAGCTGGCGCGTACCACGTAGCACCTTCTCGTCCAGCGCCCAGATCATACTGGGCGCAAGGCCCACTTTTACCCGTCCCTCGGGATGATGGTAACGTTCAATCACCTTGCGGGCATCCGCCAGCGCGGTTTCGGCGCTTTCGATCAGCGCTGCGGGGATCCCCTGTTCACGACCGGTGGTAAGAAAACCCCGGCATACGTGTCCGCGCAAGCCACTTATTTGAAACGCCTCAATCACTTTGGCCGTTAATCCCGGACGTGGATGGGCGTACATAAAATCCACCAGCGACGTGACGCCGGAACGAATCGACTCCACACAGCCATGTAATGCGGCGGCAAAGACATCCTCTTCCGTGAGCGCCACCGCACTGGGACCGGTCATGCAGGTAAACCACTTTTTCAGCACCATGTCATCGCCCAACCCTTTCAACAGGGTCTGAAACAGATGAGTATGGGTATTCACCATCCCCGGCATGATAATCGCCTCGCGGCAATCGATCATTTCCGCTTCCGGATAAGCCGCCATCAGCGTTTGTCGCGTACCGATCGCGGCGATTTTGTTGCCGGCAATGATCAGGCTGGCCTGTTCAAGAATCTCACGCCGGGCATTCATGGTGATCACCCAGCCATCAGCAAGCAAATAAGCCATGCGCCTTCCTTATAGCTGTTGTCGCAATTCTGCGGCGTTGACCACAAAACCAAAACATTGTTGTACGTTATACAACGCGGCATCGAGACAATACGCTGGCGAAGTGGTTGCGCTGCAATCTTCCAGCAATAAGCAGTCGTAGCCGCGAAAATTGGCATCCTGTAACGTACAGAGTACGCACTGATCGACATTCACCCCGGCGAACAGCAAGGTGGTGATACCCAAATTGCGTAATACGCTATCAAGCACCGTATCCTGAAAACCAGACATGCGGTATTTATCGATACAGATATCCTGGTCGGCGGGGGTCAGTTCATCCACCACCGCCGCAGCCCAACTGCCCGCCTGTAACACCGGTTCACCAGACACCGGGAGGGCATCGCCCAGTCCAACGCCATCACCGTACGGGTTATACACATGCAACAGCGCCGGACTGAGATTGAGCTTATCCGGGCGGTTCCCCCAGTTAAGCCAAATGATCGGCACCGCCGCGCGACGCAAGACAGGCAACAACTGCTGTAATGGCGCGATCGGTGTCCGTGCCGGCGTGATATCAACGCCAATATGCCCGAGCCAGCCATCGGCGTGACAAAAATCATTTTGCATATCAATAACAATCAATGCCGTACGCTGTAAATCAAACGTCACTTCGCGCCCGCGGCTGCTGAGCGAAATGGGGTGCGGCGTCAGCGGTATCCGCACCATATCCACGCGGGTTGCCGTAACATGCCATTGATTATACTGTGTGCTTCCCAGCGGATAACCCGCCATATTAATGCCCACTCAGAACACGTAAGTCTTCTTCATCAAGTTGCATCGGCTCACCCGCGCGAATCAGTTCGGCAAACCCTTCATTCGGCATCATCACCGTTAACGTGTACAGTTTGCCACTGCCGGTATACGGATAAGATGCTCATTACCCGGATGCAGCAACAGCGAATCCCCTTGCCGGATCGCCACTTCCTTGCCATCGCATCGGGCAATACCTTCACCGTGCAACACATAGAAGAACTCATGGGCACTGGCGTGTTCATTCGGCGGCGTCGCGCCACCCACAGTAAAAATTTCCACCACAAAAATGTGGGCGATTTCATCCTGCTGCTGATCAAACAGAATGGCGAAATAGTTAGTATCCTTTGGACTGATGCGAAATACCTGTGCTTCTGCCGCATTGGTTAAACGGAATTTTTTCATTATTTACTCCTTACGGTAAGGCTGAGTTAACGCGCCCGGTTGAACCGTCCGCCCCACCACGCCGGACATTGCCAGAATGGTGAGCAGATAGGGCAGCGCAAGCAGCAATTGAGGGGGTAACGTACTTTCAAACAGTTGCAGGGAAAGCTGAAGGGCATCTGCCGCACCAAAAATAAATGCGGCTATCAGTGCTTTGACCGGACTCCAGCGACCAAAGATCACGATCGCCAGCGCAATAAAACCTTGTCCGCTGACAATGTTGTCACGAAACAGACCAATTTGCGCCGTCACCAAATAGCTGCCCGCCAACCCCGCGCCAAGACAGGAAAGCAACACGCCCCAGGTCCGGATTTTCAATACATTAAGACCCGCAGCATGGGCCGCGCGAGGATTTTCGCCCACCGCGCGCAGTGACAAACCAAAACGCGTATGAAACAAACCATAATGAGCCAGCACCAGCACCAGCAATGTCAGGTAGAGGGGTAATGGCTGGCTAAACAATATCGGGCCAATACCAGGGATCGATGACAATAACGGTATTGGCAACGGATCCAGCATCCGGATGGTCGGCGAGGCGCGGTTGCCCATCACCAGTGAATAAGTCCAGGTCGCGAATCCGGCGGCAAGGATATTAAACACAATGCCTACCACAATTTGGCTGGCATGCGCCCGCAGGTAGAGCGCGGCCAGTAATATGCCCACCAGTAACCCCGCCGCACCGCCGGCAATAAATCCCAGTGCGGTTGAACCACTGAAGACGGCGACCATATAACTTCCCAACGCCCCCATTAAAATGGTGCCTTCAAGGCCGATGTTGAGCACACCCGCCCGTTCCGCATAAATTTCGCCAAGCGCTGCCAGCAGTACCGGTCCGGCCAGCCTGACCGCCGCCGCCAGCCAGGTGGCGATAAACGCGGCATCAATATGCGACAATTCGCTCATGATTTCTCCTCCGACAACGGCGCTGCGGCGACTGCCTGACCTGGCCAGTGCAAACGGTAATAACGCAAGATATCCCCGGCCAAAATCAGCAAAACAACCAGGCTTTGTAAAATCAGCACCACCGAGGTAGGTAAACCGCTTTGACGTTGCATTGCGCTGCCGCCGACTTCAAGACCGCCATAAAGAATCGCGGTCGGGATCACCAGTAACGGATTGAGGCGCGCCAGCAGCGCCACCACCACACCGACAAAACCAACACCGCCTGAAATACCCTCCATCAGGCGGTGCTGCACGCCCAGCACGGCACACAATCCCGCCAGCGCCGCCAGCCCACCGCCCAGCAACACCGCGCTCATTTGCCGTTTATTCACATCAATCCCGCCATAACGTGCGGCTTTGGGGTTCAACCCACTGACAATGATTTCATAACCCGTCGGCGTGGCGCGCATCAGCCACCAGACGAATAAGGTGGCAAGCAATGCCAGTGCGAGGCCCCAGTGCGCCCGCGTGCCGCTCATTAGATAGGGTAACCAGCTATCCGTCGGTAAACGCGGTGTTTGCGGTAAGTCACCGCTGGCGCGCATCGGGCCGGAAACCAGGTATTGCAACAGAAAAATCGCGACATAATTGGCCATCAGGGAGATCAACACATCGTTGCCGCCAAACCGTACCCGTAACGCGCCAACCCAACCGGCCCAGAGTGCGCCAGCCACAAAGGCGGCGCTCATCACCACTGGCCAGTAAGCCCACCCGGGTAACACCCAAGGTAAACCTTGCGGGGTTCCCGCCAACGCTATCCAACTGGCCGTCGCCGCCCCCATCAGAAAGCACCCCTCGAAACCAATGTAGCCCAGCCCGGCGCGCCAGATGACAATGGTCGCCAGTGCAATCAGGATTAATGGGGTACTTTGTACTAATGTGAGGCCAAATCCGCGCCATGAACCGAAGGCGTCGTTGAACAGAAAGCCATACGCGATCAAGGGATTGCCGCCAAAGGGAATAAACAGCAAACCAGCAAGAATAAAGGCTGCCAGCATGGCGCTAAACGTGGTGAGCGCAATCGCCGCCGCGGAATCGGCCGGGGCAAGGCGCTTTTCAAATCGCAGCTTCATCGCTTGTCTCCGGTAAAAGTTTGCCGCCAGCCATCAGTTCGCCAATCTTTTCCGCGCTCGCAGCGCGCGCATCCAGCACCCCGGCAATCTGGCCGTTGTACATCACGGCAATGCGATCAGAAAGATTGAGAATTTCCTCCAGTTCGGCAGAAATCATCACAATGGCACAGCCCTGCTCGCGTGCCGCCAGCAATCCTTGCCACACCGCTTCGACAGCACCGATATCCAGCCCGCGCGTTGGTTGTTCCACCACCAGCAAACGCGGATTACGGGCGACTTCGCGCCCAAGAATTAATTTCTGCAAATTACCGCCGGAAAGCTTGCCGGCTTCAAAAGCGGCATCCGGCGTACGCACGTGGAAACGGTCAATAATCTGCCGTGCATGGTGCGCAATTTTCTGTCGATCGAGCAGCCAGCCACGGGCACGGGTAAAATCGCGTTGCGCACCCAGCATGGCGTTATCCATAATCGATAATGCGGTGACTGACCCCACGCCACGCCGGTCAGCCGGAATAAACCCGATCCCTTTCGCCCGGCGCACCGCCGGCGGGGCATCCGTTATGTCTTCGCCAGCCAGCCAGATCCGCCCGGCTTCCACCGCGCGCAAGTTGAGCAACGCATCCGCCAGTTCTGACTGGCCGTTGCCATCCACACCCGCAATGCCAAGGATTTCACCGGCCGCAACTTTCAGCGACGCCCGCCAGATTTTCTGCTGACCGTTTTCATCGCGCAGGGCGATATTATCAACATGCAAAACCGTCTCTCCGGGTCGGCAAGGCGTTTTGTCAACGCGCAGCACCACATCACGTCCCACCATACGCCGCGCGAGATCGGCTTCTGAGGTTTCACTGACCGCGACAGTGGCGACCATTCTGCCGGCACGCATCACTGAAACGCGATCAGCAATGGCCATAATTTCGTACAGCTTATGGGTGACAATCACCACGGAACGCCCTTCGGCGCGCAGCGATTTCAACGTGGCAAACAAGCCGGCTTTTTCCTGTGGCGTTAACACCGCCGTGGGCTCATCAAGAATCAGCACTTGCGCATCGCGATAAAGCAGCTTGAGGATCTCCACCCGCTGTTGCACTCCAATCGGCAAATGCTGAACCTTCGCCCAGGGATCGACCGCCAAACCATGACGTTGCGCCAGCGCCTGTAAACGCGCGGCCGCGGCGTTGAGATCAAGACGCCCGCTGGCATTTTCCTTCAACCCCAGCACCACATTTTCCACCACACTCATAGGCTGAACCAGCATGAACTCCTGATGCACCATGCCAATACCGCAGGCGATCGCATCACTGGGATCGCGTAATCGTACCGGCTGACCATCCACCACGATTTCGCCCTCATCCGGATGGTATAAACCATACAAAATCTGCATCAGGGTGCTTTTACCCGCCCCGTTTTCACCCAGGAGCGCGTGGATTTCTCCCGTCCTGACCGTCATTGATACGCGATCATTCGCCGTGACGCGGGCAAAGCGTTTGGTGATCATGTTCAGCGCGACGCGCACCGCCGCCGTTGCAACTGTCAACCTCGTCTCCTGCTTATCAGACTTTCGGCGTCAACACGCCACTGTCCAGTTGTTGCCAGAAGGTCTGGAATTGTTGCCACGCACTGGCGCTAACCAACTTGCTGTTATACGGCGCATTCCCGTGGACCACCGACCAGGCTTGCGCCACGCTCGGTGCCCACTCTTTGCCGCCGAGGAATGTTTTACTGGCCACGCTCTTGCCCACCTGTTCAACCATCCAGTCAAGGTTCTGTTTGAAACTGCACGCGATAAATGCGGGTGCGACATCTTTCTGATCAGCGTAACACCCCATGGCTTTCACTTTCGCCGCTGCGGCGCCCTGCAAAGCGCCCAGTCCGGTGACATCCGCTGTATGCCAGATAACATCCGCGCCATTGCCAATCAGCGTAGTGGCCGCTTCACGCCCTTTTGCCGCGTTGTCATAATCCCCGGTTACCACGCCCAGCCCTTTGATCCCCGGACGCGCTTTCTCCGCCCCCTGGATAAACGCCCGCATCATCGCCTGCTGAGTAGGGTTATCACCGCCACCGACAAACCCCACCGCTTTACCTTTATCGGAAATCAACGCCGCCAGCGCACCGGCGGCCCAGGCCGCCTGGATATACGCCAGATTGACGTATTCCACATTGCCGGGGACGTTTTCCGCTGGTTTAAATGTCGACGCGAAGAAATCGGTTTCGGGGTATTCCGGGGCAATCTCGGTGAACGCAGAACCGTATTCAAAACTGTGACCAATAATCAGTGAATAACCATCATCGGCATAACCTCGAATCACCTGATCCATCTGCGCCTGTGGCACGCTTTCGCTATAAGCAACGGCATATCCTGCCGCTTTCAACGCCTGCAACCCTTGATAGGCCAGCATGCTCCAGCCCCCATCAGCCACTGAACCGGGCAATAACAACGCTACTTTAATGTGATTGTTCGCGGCCAATGCACTGTTTGACAGCAATGGGACCAGCGTCGGCAACAACACCGCGCCCGCCAGCATTTTTGCGAATCCCCTACGACTTAAACCCGCCATTTTTTCTGCCCTCCCCGAATAAAGTTTGTTCAGTTATGCCGTGATTTTCGTTACCTTAAAAGCACAGATTTTCGCACTGAGTGATGCCTAAAAGGCAACGGATGGAGAAATCATGCTGCAACACCGGTTGTTGATTTACCTTGATGAAGTCGCGCGCAATGGCTCGATACGTAAAGCGGCGGCACGTTTGCATATTTCAGCTTCGGCAATTAACCGTCAGATTCTGGCGCTGGAGGATGCGCTCGGCACGCCGCTATTTCAGCGTCTGCCGCGTAAAATGGTGCTCACGGCAGCCGGAGAAACATTAATCCACCACGTGCGACAAAGTTTTAAGGAACTGGAATGGGCACAGATTAAAATTGAAGAACTCAAAGGGTTACGACGAGGAGAGGTGACGGTAGCAATGATGAGCGGGCTGGCGGCCAATTTAGTGCCGCGCACTGCGGCGGAATTTCGCCGGGCGAATCCGCGCGTTAAACTGGTACTGCGCCAGATGACCACGGGTGAGGATATCACCAATGCGGTGGCTTCCGGCGAGGCTGATCTCGGACTGGGGTTTGATTTTTCCCTGCCGCCGGTGCTACGGGTCATTGCCAGCGCGGTTGGCCGTTTAGGCGCCGTGGTGGCGCCCGGTCATCCGCTGGCGGATAAGAGCAGTTTACGCCTGAGCGACTGTGTCCCACATCCACTGGTCATTGCCGATAAGAGTATGGTGATCCGCCCCTACCTCAATGACGTTTTTGCCCGCGCCATGATCACCGCGCAACCGGTGATTGAAACTAACTCCATTGAGGTGATGCGCCTGGCCGCGATTATGGATCAGGCGTTGACCTTTCTGACGCCCTTCGATATCGAGTTCGATTTACGCAGTGGTCGCCTGATCTATATTCCGGTGCGCGAACTGGCGCAGCAAACACAAACACTGATGCTGATCGGCCACGATCGCGGCACCAGCGCCATTGGCAGTGTGCTGGCGGAAACCATTAAAGGGATGATGTTGCAGATGGCGTAATCTCAACACCACGTCCCTGCCACAACCATCATGACAGCGGTGCGAGATCAAAATCCCGCACCTCGGTGATCAATCTCACCAGTGCGGCCGCGGCACGTTCAGTCTCTATCTTACCACGTTCGGCGTCGGCCGCCGCCGCGTTGCCGGTCACGCCGGCAGGATGTAAGTCCTGCGCCATCCAGCCAAAACCAACGCCGCCCTCCGGGGTTAAAATCCCGCCCTTTTCCGCCAGCGCCACCGACGCCGAAACAAAATTTTCCGCATAATCCATTTGCACCAGTTCGGGATGCAGATGCAACATCACGCTGGTTTCCGATTCGCCGCCATGGATGCCATGCTGGCGCTCCTGCACACTGTAAAGATCGGAAGAATCAATGGTACGCGACCAGCTCGCGCCAACCGCGAACATCTGTAATTCAATGCGTAACCGGCGGCAAACGATCTCCATCAGTTGTGGTTGTCCGCCATGCGAATTCCAGAATATCAGTTTGCGGATACCGGCACGCCAGGCGCTTTTCGCCACATTGAACCACACCTCACCCAGGAGATCGTACGGCAGTGTTAATGTCCCGGGATAAGCAAGGTGTTCATCTGATTTGCCGATCGGCAAGGCGGGCAGTATCAGAACCGGTAAATCGGCCGGCAGTAATTCCACCGCGCGCTGTACCATACCTGCATTAATTGCCGCATCAACACGCACAGGCAGATGCGGCCCGTGTTGCTCGACCGCGCCAATCGGCAGTACCGCGATAATCTCCGCCATGTCCAACTGACTGAATTCCCGCGTTGACAGATCCCACCACCAGCGCGACGAAGGCATTTTCATCATTTTTCTCCTGCTTTTTTTTCAGTTTCACCAATTTTTCGTCGCAATTAAAGCAGCAAAATTGCGCCACTCCGTTGCTTTTTTGGCATCACCTGGCCGTAAAGATGACACTGATGGGCTAAACGTGCTAACAATGCGTTTTGCCCGATTGCTAACAGGGAACTTTCTTATGTCTGACAGGCATCCTATTATCGCGGTAACCGGTTCGAGCGGCGCCGGGACCACCACCACCAGCCTTGCCTTTCGTAAAATTTTCCAACAACTCGGTTTGCATGCCGCGGAACTTGAAGGCGATAGTTTCCACCGTTATACCCGCCCGGAAATGGATATGGCGATCCGCAAAGCGCGCGATCTCGGACGCCATATCAGTTACTTCGGTCCGGAAGCTAACGACTTTGGCTTGCTGGAAAAGACATTAACTGAATATGGCGAAGACGGACGCGGTCAATCACGCAAATATCTGCATACCTATGATGAAGCAGTGCCGTGGGATCAGGTGCCGGGGACGTTTACCCCGTGGCAACCGTTGCCGGCGTTCACCGATATCCTGTTCTATGAAGGTCTGCATGGCGGAGTCGTTACCCCACAACATAACGTGGCGGAAAACGTCGATTTGCTGGTCGGGGTCGTGCCTATCGTCAACCTTGAGTGGATCCAGAAACTGGTGCGCGACACCAGCGAACGCGGCCACTCCCGGGAGGCGGTGATGGATTCGGTGGTCCGTTCCATGGAGGATTATATCAACTATATTACCCCGCAATTTTCCCGTACCCATATCAACTTTCAGCGGGTACCGACGGTAGATACCTCCAATCCCTTCGCGGCACGGGATATTCCATCACTGGATGAGAGCTTTGTGGTTATTCATTTCCAGGGGCTGAAAGGCATTGATTTCCCTTACTTACTGGCGATGTTACAAGGTGCGTTCATTTCGCATATCAATACTCTGGTGGTACCAGGCGGTAAAATGGGTCTGGCGATGGAATTGATTATGGCGCCACTGGTGAAGAAGCTGATGGAAGGGAAAAGAATTGCCTGAAGGCGAACGGTTTATGCGCCTGAAGGCCATTTTCTGAATGAAAACGGGCATTCAGGCAGCCGGTTAAAGCGTATCGATCACCTCATAACTGTGGGTGATAGTGACACCTTTACCCAGCATTATCGCCACCGAGCAATACTTATCCGCCGACAAATCGACCGCCCGCGCCACGGCTTTATCACTCAGCGCTTTGCCACTGACGATAAAATGCAAATTGATATTGGTGAAAATGCGGGGCGCATCTTCACGACGCCCGGAGTTCAACTTCACTTCACAGGTCGCAACGTCATTACGGCCTTTTTGTAAAATAGACACCACATCAATGGCGCTGCAACCGCCGGCAGCCATCAACACCATTTCCATCGGGCTGGGCGCTTTGTCACCGGAATTGCCATCCATCACCACCTGATGACCTGATGCGGATTCTCCCAAAAAGGTGAGTCCTTCTACCCATTTAACTCGCGCCTGCATAACCATGCATCCTCATTGATTCAGTTGATCTCAGACTACGCTTTCCTATATAAAACGGCAATCGCCAGCAATTGACAATTGTGCTGAAGCGAGACAACACAAGACAGTGACGTCAAGCTGTGCTACAAACAAAGCGGTAGTATTTTCGTCGTTAAGGACGAGAACGAAATAATCTTATTAAGCACTGCCCGGAACAAAGGCTCGGACAGATTCCTGATGGGGAAAACGCGTGAGTATTTCAACGCCTGACCGGGAACACGTCCTTTGCTTTTCGGGCACGATGACAACAGAGGATAACAGAGAATGGTTCTCGGCAAACCGCAAACAGACCCTACACTTGAATGGTTTTTGTCACATTGCCATATTCACAAATATCCATCCAAAAGTACGCTGATCCATCAGGGTGAAAAAGCAGAAACGCTCTACTATATTGTGAAAGGTGCTGTGGCTGTGCTGATCAAGGATGAAGAAGGCAAAGAGATGATCCTCTCCTACCTCAATCAAGGCGATTTTATTGGCGAACTGGGTTTATTCGAAGAAGGCCAGGAACGCAGCGCGTGGGTGCGGGCGAAAACCGCCTGTGAAGTCGCCGAAATATCCTACAAAAAATTCCGCCAGTTGATTCAGGTCAATCCCGATATCCTGATGCGCCTTTCATCACAAATGGCGCGGCGGCTACAGGTTACCTCAGAAAAAGTAGGTAACCTCGCCTTCCTCGACGTAACCGGACGTATCGCGCAAACGCTACTAAACCTGGCGAAACAACCCGATGCGATGACACACCCTGACGGCATGCAAATCAAGATTACGCGCCAGGAGATCGGCCAGATTGTTGGCTGCTCACGTGAAACTGTAGGACGTATTCTCAAGATGCTCGAAGACCAGAATTTGATCTCTGCGCACGGTAAAACCATCGTCGTCTACGGTACCCGTTAAGACGTCCTCCCCTCCCGGCGCGATACACCCGGTATCGCGCCGTTTTTCTATGTAGCGATGGCTGAATGTGGCGGAGAATCATCTATCATCCTGAAGTAAACTATGCGCTGCGACAAACGCTGGTGCTTTGTCTGCCTGTGGCTATCGGGTGGTTGTGCGGCGATCTACAAAAAGGGTTGCTGTTTTCTCTGGTTCCCGCCTGTTGCAATATTGCCGGTCTTGATACTCCTCATAGACGCTTTTTCAAACGCCTGATTGTCGGCGGAAGTTTGTTTGCCCTTAGTAGCTTTCTGATTCAGTGGACCACACAACAGGATATCCCTTTACCGGTCGTCCTGGTTTCTATGACGATGCTGTTGGGGATTACCGGCGAAATCAGTCCATTACATGCCCGGTTATTACCGGCTTCACTGATTGCCGCCATCTTTACCCTTAGCCTGATCGGTTATATGCCCATCTGGCTACCGCCTCTGCTCTACATCAGCGGCACCATCTGGTATGGCCTGTTCAACTGGTTTTGGTTTTGGCTGTGGAAAGAACAGACAATGCGTGAAACCCTCAGTTTGCTCTATCGTGAACTGGCGGATTACTGCGACGCCAAATATACCCTCATGACCCAACTGATGGATCCGGAAAAAGCGCTGCCGCCCCTGTTGGCGCGCCAACAGAAAGCCGTCGATCTGATCACCCTCTGTTATCAACAAATGCATATGCTGGCGGCTAACCGCAATAACAGCCATAAACGTCTGACCCGCGCCTTCCAGGTGGCTCTCGACCTGCAAGAACATATTTCCGTCACGTTGCACCAGCCGGAAGAGGTGCAAAAATTGGTGGAGCAGAGCCATGCCGAAGCGATTATTCGCTGGAATGCCAAAATCATTTCCGCCCGTTTGCGCGCGCTGGCAGATGATATTCTTTACCACAAATTGCCGGCACACTTCACCATGGATAAGCCATTGCAGGCGCTGGAAAAAATCGCTCGTCAACATCCTGATAATCCGGTCGGCAATTTCTGTTATTACCATTTCAGTCGTATCGCCCGTGTGCTGCGTACGCAACGTCCACTTTATCAACGTAACCTTATGGCTGATCGCCAACGCCGCCTGCCTCTGCTCCCGGCGCTGCGCAGCTATTTATCACTAAAATCATCCGCCCTGCGCACCGCGGCACGTTTTGCGGTCATGCTGGTGTTTGGCAGTACGCTGGCCCTGTTTTTCAATATTCCCAAACCTTACTGGATCCTGATGACGATTATGTTTGTTAGCCAGAATGGCTACAGCGCCACTCGGGTGCGTATTCAGCATCGAGCGCTGGGAACGCTGGCGGGGCTGGTGATTGCGGCGGCGACACTGCGCTTCGCGGTGCCGGAGCCGGTGACCTTATTAATCATGCTGGTTATTACTTTGGTCAGTTATCTGTTTATTCGTCAGTCATACGGCTGGGCAATGGTGGGATTTACCGTCACTGCGGTCTATTCATTACAGTTGCTGTCACTGAATGGCGCGCAATTTTTATTACCACGGTTGATGGATACGTTAATGGGATGTCTGATCGCCTTTGGCGGTATGATATAGCTGTGGCCGCAGTGGCAAAGCGGCCTGCTGCGTCAGAATGCCCATGACGCCCTCGGTGCCGACCAGACTGCGTTACAAATGTTACTCGGCACTGAACAGGCGCCAGGCAAGCTGGCTTATCAGCGGATTCGCGTTAATCAGGCGCATAATGCGTTGTTCAACTCACTCAATCAGGCGATGCAGGAGCCCGGCTTCAATGCGCGCTACCTTGCCGACATGAAACTCTGGGTCACCCATAGCCAGTTTATTGTCGAACATATTAATGCCATGACCATTCTGGCGCGGGAACATACCATGCTCACCCCAGACCTCGCACAACGTTATTTACAGTCGTGCGAAATCGCGCTGCAACGTTGTCAGCAACGGCTGGAATATGATGGTCCGGGATCTGATACCAATATTCTGGAGGCACCGGACAACCTTCAGGAGGGACCGGTGACGATAATGGAACGCCATGCCAAACAAATACTCGGGCACTTAAGCGTAATGCATACCATCTCCTCACTGGCATGGAGCCAGCGACCACAACACGGGCAGTGGTTGGTCAGACGGTTGCGAAAACGCTGACCTTGCCGCAAAGTTGTGGTCCGGAGATTCGCCTTACAGTGACACCGCCACCACACGCTCCAGCGCGTGTGCGAAACGCGCCATGCCTTCTTCGATATCGCGCGGTTCAATCACCAGTGACGGCGCAAAACGCACCACATTCGGTCCGGCATTAAGCACCATCACGCCTTCGGCGGCGGCGGCATTCAGGATATCACGCGCTTTTCCGGCATACTGCGGCTTAAGTGCCGCACCAATCAGTAAACCTTTACCGCGAATCACCTGGAACACATCAAGTCTGTCATCGATAGCGTTCAGTGCACTGACTAATTGCTGACGGCGGCTCTCTACGCCCTCCAGCACTGCGGGCGTGTTGATGATATCCAGTGCCGCTTCCGCAACGGCGCAGGCCAGCGGATTGCCGCCATACGTGGTGCCGTGCACCCCAGGCGCCATCACTGCGGCGATCTCGTGCGTAGTCAGCATAGCGCTAACCGGGAAACCGCCACCAAGCGCCTTGGCGGTGGTGAGGATATCCGGCTTAATGCCATAATACTCATAGGCAAACAGCTTACCGCTACGTCCCATCCCGCACTGAACTTCATCCAGCACCAGCAATGCCTGATTCTCGTCACACAATTTACGCAACCCTTGCATAAATTCCACCGTGGCAGGTAACACGCCGCCTTCACCCTGGATAGGTTCCACCACAATGGCGCAGGTATGATCATCAATAACCGCTTTTACCGCGTCCAGATCGTTAAACGGCACATGGACGATATCCGCCGGTTTCGGACCAAAACCATCGGAATATTTGGGTTGACCACCAACAGAAACGGTAAACAACGTCCGTCCGTGGAAGCCGTTATGAAAGGCAATGATCTTACTTTTATACGGGCTGTGTCGTTTAGAGGCATAATAACGCGCAAGCTTAAAGGCCGCTTCGTTCGCTTCAGCGCCGGAATTAGCAAAGAACACGCGATCAGCAAAAGTCGCCGCAATCAGTTTGCTGGCCAGGCGCAGTGCGGGCTCGTTGGTAAAAACATTGCTGGTGTGCCATAAAATTTCACCTTGTGTTTTTAGCGCCTCGACCAGTGCCGGATGGCAGTGCCCTAATGCTGTCACCGCGATGCCACCGGAAAAATCGATATATTCTTTACCTTGCTGATCCCATACGCGACTGCCTTTGCCTTTAACCGGCACAAACTGCGCTGGTGCATAAACAGGCAGAATGACTTCATCGAAAGTTGCCCGTGTCACCGCTATTTTTTCCGTTGCCATTCACTACCTCGTCTGATTTTACATGATCAAGAAATGAAATTTTAAGCATAAAATATGCATAAAAAATCACACAAAGGCAAACACAAATTTATTGTTTTAGAAAATTATCCAGCAACTGATGACCTTGCTCGCTCAAAATGCTTTCTGGATGGAATTGTACGCCCTCCAGCGCCAGTGTTTTGTGGCGTAACCCCATGATCTCATCAGGCTGTCCTTCACGTAAACTCCAGGCCGTGATGTCGAAACATGCGGGAAGCGATTCACGTTCAACAATGAGTGAATGATAGCGCGTTACCGTTAACGGGTGTTTTAAACCGGCAAAAACGCCACCTTCATTATGCTCAATTGACGACGTTTTACCATGCATCACCTGACGCGCCCTGACAATACGCGCACCCAACACCTGGGCAATCGCCTGATGACCAAGACAGACACCGAGCAGAGGTAATTTCCCGGCGTAATGGCGAATTACCGCCAGCGAAATCCCTGACTCATCCGGCGTACAAGGCCCGGGCGAAATCACCAGATGGTCTGGCCGTTGCGCAGCAATCTCATCCAGGGTGATCGCATCATTGCGGAACACCCGTACATCGGCGCCCAATTCGCGGAAGTATTGATAGAGATTCCAGGTGAAGGAGTCATAGTTATCAATGAGCAACAACATGCTGGCTCCGGGGTGGCATAAGAGAACACCGCCGCAAGACGTGCGACGGTGAGAAGATTAAGGCAGGACTTTAGCAGAAAGAATAACGACTGGCTTACCGGGTACATTCTGATACGGGCCGACGTTTTTCGTTGGCACCTGGGAAATTTTGTCCGCTACATCCATGCCTTTCACCACTTTACCAAACACGGCATAACCGAAATCACGCTGGCCATGATCAAGAAAAGCATTGTCTGTCACATTGATGAAAAACTGGCTGGTTGCACTATCTTTCTCAGGAGTACGGGCCATGGCAACCGTACCACGGGTATTACGCAGTCCGTTATCCGCCTCATTCTTAATCGGTCCAGCTGGCGTTTTTTGCTGCATATCTCCGGTAAATCCCCCACCCTGAATCATAAAACCGGGAATGACGCGGTGGAAGATCGTGGCGTCATAAAAACCGCTATTAACGTAATCGACAAAATTTTTCACCGAAATCGGTGCTTTTTGGTTATTCAGTTCGAGTTCAATATTGCCAGCCGACGTGGTCAATAGCACATGCGTGTCGCCTTTTTCGGCGAAAGTCGCCGCAGAAAATGAAGACAACGCGAAAAGGGCGGTAGCCACGGTCAGTGTACGTTTCAACATGAGAGATTCCTTACTGGAGCAACGCGCTCAAAAACGAAGATGATTGTAGAGAGCATGTAACGCAAGAGCCAGTGTTTTACTTATATTTACGCAATACGGAAAAGAAAGATAACCACGCCATCGAGGCGCCAGAACCAGGCCTGTTGCTTACCTGAATCTGGCTAAAGTGCCGCTTCGTATTGGGCGGCAAGGAATTTGGCAGGCAGGCGAGGCCGGGATGAAAGTCCGCAGCAACAACGGGTTAAATAAAATGACTATAAATCAATAATATACTACTTAGTGAGTATATGCGACATCCCTTGATACATATCAATAATCACGGTTTTAGTCGCGCTATTGTAGCCACAATAATGACAGAACTGAGGCCAATATGAGCAATGTCAAACTCGCCATTATCGGTAACGGTATGGTGGGCCACCGCTTTATCGAAGCATTAATGGAAAAAGCCGCAGAAAGCCAGTTTGAGATCACCGTTTTCTGTGAAGAACCACGCGTGGCCTATGATCGTGTTCATCTCTCAGCCTGGTTTTCCCACCATACAGCGGAAGAACTGTCGTTGGTACGCGATGGTTACTATCAAAAACACGGCATCAATGTCCTGCTGGGTGAACGAGCCATCACGCTTAATCGCAAGGAAAAAGTGATTCACTCTCACATCGGCCGAGCGGTTTATTACGATAAACTGGTGCTGGCCACCGGTTCCTACCCATGGATCCCGCCGGTTAAGGGCGCCGAAGGACAGAATTGCTTTGTCTACCGTACGATTGAAGATCTTATGGCCATTGGCGCCTGCGCCCGGCGTAGCCAGCGAGGAGCCGTCATCGGCGGTGGCCTGTTAGGGCTGGAGGCGGCGGGAGCGCTGAAAAATCTCGGGGTGGAAACCCATGTGATTGAGTTTGCTCCGGTGCTGATGGCTGAACAACTCGATACCATGGGTGGCGACCAGCTACGGCAAAAAATTGAACGTATGGGCGTGCAGGTGCATACCGGCAAAGATACGCGGCACATCATGGACAATGCGCAAGGGGGGAAAACCCTGGTTTTTGCTGACGGCAGCCAATTGGAGGTTGATTTCATCGTTTTCTCCACGGGCATCCGCCCACAGGACGCACTGGCTAAACATTGTGGCCTGCCGCTTGGGCAACGTGGTGGTTTTCTCATTAACGATCACTGCCAAACCGCAGATGATGATATCTATGCCATTGGCGAATGCGCCGCATGGCATGACCGCACTTATGGCCTGGTGGCCCCCGGTTACAAAATGGCACAGGTGGCCAGCGACCATCTGCTGGGGCACGATAATCAGTTTAGCGGCGCCGACATGAGCGCCAAACTCAAGTTGCTCGGGGTCGATGTCGGCGGTATTGGCGATGCCCATGGACGCACTCCGGGCGCGCGCAATTATGTCTATCTTGATGAAATCAATGAAGTCTACAAGCGTCTGGTGGTCAGTGCGGATAACACAACATTACTTGGCGCCGTGCTGGTTGGCGATACCCGTGATTACAGCAATTTATTACAGCTGGCGCTAAACAAAATCACGTTACCCAACCACCCGGACACCCTGATTTTACCGGCTCATGCCAATGCGGATAAACCCGCCATTGGTGTCGATGCACTACCCGACAGTGCACAAATTTGCTCTTGCTTTGATGTCTCGAAAAGTGCGATTACCCGCGCGATCATGAAGGGTTGCCATACCGTGGCGGCGCTCAAGGCAGAAACTCATGCCGGAACCGGCTGTGGTGGATGTGTGCCTCTCATCACTCAAATGCTGAATGCGGAACTGAGTCGCCAGGGCATCAGCGTCAACCATAACCTGTGTGAGCACTTTTCCTGGTCCCGACAGGAGCTGTATCACCTGATCCGCATTGATGAGATTAACACCTTTGAGGCCTTACTCAGTAAATATGGCCATGGTTACGGTTGCGAAGTATGCAAACCTACTGTGGCATCATTACTTGCCTCTTGCTGGAACGAATATGTATTACAACCACAACTGGTGCCCTTACAAGACAGCAACGATATTTTTCTCGGTAATATTCAAAAGGATGGCACCTACTCTGTGATTCCGCGTTGTGCGGGCGGAGAGATCACACCGCAAGGTCTGGTGGCTATCGGTGAAGTTGCGCAGCAATACAATCTGTACACCAAAATCACCGGTTCACAACGCATTGCTCTGTTTGGTGCGCAAAAAGACGATCTGCCCGCTATCTGGCAGCAATTAATCCGCGCCGGTTTTGAAACCGGTCATGCTTACGCGAAAGCGTTACGGATGGCGAAAACCTGCGTTGGCAGCACCTGGTGTCGTTTCGGCGTTGGCTATAGCCTTGGCTTTGGGATTGAACTGGAACAACGTTATAAAGGAATTCGGACGCCGCACAAAATGAAGTTCGGCGTTTCGGGTTGCACGCGCGAATGCGCTGAAGCACAGGGAAAAGATGTCGGCGTTATTGCCACCGAGAAAGGCTGGAATCTCTATGTGTGCGGCAACGGTGGGATGAAACCTCGCCATGCTGACCTGCTCGCCGCCGACCTTGATCGCGCCACACTGGTGCGCTACCTCGATCGTTTTCTGATGTTGTATATCAGGACGGCTGACAAATTACAGCGCACTTCATTGTGGCTGGAAAGCCTTGACGGTGGAATTGACTACCTGCGTAGTGTGATTATCGCCGATAAACTCAGCCTCAATGCACAGCTTGAAAGCGATATCGCCGCGTTGCGTGCTCAGGTCGTGTGTGAATGGGCGACAACCGTCAATGATCCACAACAACATCAGCGTTTCGCACACTTTATCAACAGCCCGCAGCGTGATCCCTGTGTACAGTTCGTCGCGGAGCGCGCACAACATCGTCCCGCACGTCCGATGGAACGTATTGCGATGCACGACATTACCGAGGAGGAAAAGATATGAACCCATGGCAACCTGTCTGCGAACTGACGCAGATATTACCCGCAACCGGGGTCTGTGCCCTGATCGGTCAGCAACAAGTGGCCATTTTCCGCCCGGGTGACGATACGCAACTGTATGCCATCAGCAATATTGACCCGTTTACCGAAGCCGCTGTGCTGTCACGCGGCATTATTGCGGAACATCAGGGCGAATTATGGGTCGCCAGTCCATTGAAAAAACAGCGTTTCCGCTTACACGATGGTCACTGTATGGAAAATGAACGCTATTCTGTCGCTACCTTTGCGGTGCGGGTAAATGCAGGCCAGGTTGAAATCAGGCTCTGACCCTGTCATGGCTCGGCAGATTAACATCCGCTGGTCAGGTGACATCACTATAATGCGCCGCTATTTTTGCTGAGTATTGCTATGGATTATCTTCCTCTTTTTTGTCAACTGCGCGGTAAAGCGTGTCTGCTGGTCGGCGGTGGTGAAGTCGCAGAACGTAAAGCGCGTTTATTACTGGATGCCGGTGCCGATTTGCGAGTCTGCGCCCGTACTGTCACACCACAGTTTCTTCACTGGCAGCACGCAGGCAAACTCACCCTAATTCAGACCGCCTTCGTTCCCGCATTGCTGGATAATTGCTGGCTGGCTATCGCCGCGACTAATGATGAAAACGTGAATCAACAGGTTAGTTCCGGCGCTAATGCACGCCGTATTTTCTGTAACATCGTCGATACCCCAGCGCAAGCCAGCGTAATCATGCCATCAATAATTGACCGTTCACCGTTGATGATTGCCGTCTCGTCGGGTGGCCGCGCACCGGTGCTGGCACGCCTGTTACGCGAAAAGCTCGAAGCAATATTGCCGCAACACCTTGGAAAACTGGCGGCCCTGGCGGGATTATTGCGCCAGCGCGTGAAGACCTGTTATACCGATCCGCACTTACGTCGTCGCTTCTGGGAGAAACTGTTCAGTCACGATCGTCTGGCGCAAGCGCTCGCCAGCCGTGATGAAGTCGGCGTGAGTCAACTCACTGAGCAGCTATTTAATGAACCGCTGGAACACCGTGGCGAGGTAGTACTGGTGGGCGCCGGACCAGGCGATGCCGGATTGCTGACGTTAAAAGGACTGCAACAGATCCAGCAAGCCGATATCGTCGTTTATGACCGACTGGTCTCCGATGAAGTGATGAATCTGATACGCCGCGATGCAGAACGTTTGTTTGTCGGCAAACGTGCCGGGCATCATTGTGTACCTCAAGAGGAGATTAATCAGTTGCTGCGACAACATGCGCTACGCGGTAAACGCGTTGTGCGACTGAAAGGCGGCGATCCCTTTATCTTTGGCCGTGGCGCGGAAGAGCTGGAAGCGTTACTTGATACCCGGATCCCCTTTTCGGTGGTGCCGGGGATCACCGCAGCTTCCGGTTGCGCAGCTTACAGCGGCATTCCGTTAACGCATCGGGATTATGCACACAGTGTCAGGCTGGTGACCGGCCATGAGCAACACCCTACCTCTCAGGCATGGTCAACACTGGCTACGGAGCAACAAACGCTGGTGTTTTATATGGGACTGTCACATGCTGCGGAAATCCAGTCTCAACTGATTACCCATGGCATGAGTGCTGATATGCCGGTCGCACTGGTGGAAAATGGCACCTCGCCGCGTCAGCGTGTCGTCAGTGGCCCACTCCACCAGTTGGTCAATCTCGCGGCTCAGGTCACCAGTCCCAGCGTGATCATTATTGGCCGAGTAGTGGCGCTCCGTACTAAGTTGCAATGGTTCTGACCGGCAGTGACTGCAAGGTGAAATCTACCGGCCTGTCTGTTATGGCTGAGCAACAAAACCAACGGCCTGGTACACTTTTTTTAGCGTTTCCTGTGCCTGTGCTCGCGCTTTACTGGCACCATCACGCATGACCTGCTCCAGGTACGCATCATCATTGCGATAATGATAATAACGTTCCTGAAGCGCAGTAAGCATCGAGGAAACTGAATCAGCGACCGCGCCTTTCAGGTGACCATACATTTTACCGGAAAACTCTTGTTCCAGCGCCGGGATGGTTTTCCCGGTGACGGCGGAAAGAATATCCAACAGGTTAGACACACCCGCTTTCTCTTTGAGATCATAACGCACCACCGGCGGCTCATCCGAATCGGTTACCGCTCGTTTGATCTTTTTCACCACTGATTTCGGATCTTCCAGCAGACCAATGACGTTATTGCGATTATCGTCAGACTTGGACATTTTCTTCATCGGTTCCAGTAATGACATCACCCGCGCGCCGGATGTGGGAATAAATGGCTCCGGCACGTGGAACACCTCGCCATAAATCGCATTGAAACGCTGAGCGATATCACGACTCAATTCCAGATGCTGTTTCTGGTCTTCGCCTACTGGCACCTGGTGAGTCTGGTAGAGCAGAATATCCGCGGCCATCAACACCGGATAATCAAACAAACCGGCATTGATATTTTCTGCATAACGCGCGGATTTATCTTTAAACTGCGTCATTCGGCTCAGCTCGCCAAAATAAGTGTAACAGTTGAGGATCCAGCTCAATTGCACATGCTCGGGTACATGCGACTGCACAAAAATAGTGCTCTTGTCCGGATCAATACCACAGGCCAGATAAAGCGCCAGCGTATCCAGCGTGGCTTTACGCAGGGCTAACGGATCCTGACGCACGGTAATGGCGTGGAGATCAACAATACAATAAATGCAGTGATATGCATCCTGCATCTGGACCCACTGACGCAGCGCACCCATATAGTTACCAATGGTCAGCTCGCCAGACGGCTGGGCGCCGCTAAATACGATGGGTTTGCTCATGCTTTTTATATCCTGATAATTACTGCCCTAATGCGGGCAAAAGATCGTTGAAATCATCCAGCACAAGGTCTGGATTACTGGTCGTGATCGACTGACCATAGTTATAACCGTATGTCATGCCCACACAAGGCACCCCAGCCGCCTGCGCCGCCAGAATATCATTCCGTGAGTCGCCGACAAACAGCAGCTCTTGCGGCAGCAACCCCAATTTACCCAAAACGAGAAATATTGGTGCCGGATGCGGTTTTTTCGCCACCACATCATCCCCGCCAATAATCAGCGAGAAACAGTGAGCAATACCAAGAGAGTGCAGCAACGGCGCAATGAATGGGGTTGGTTTATTAGTCACTACCGCGAGGGGAAAATTGCGCGCAGTCAGTGTCGCGAGCCCTTCGGCCACATGCGGAAACAACTGGCTACCGCTTTCAACTGTTTGGGCATAAAACGTATCGAATAAAGCACGCGCATCGCGTTGCTCATCCGCGCCCGGTGTCCGGTTTAGCGCCCAGTTCAGGGCTCGCTCAACCAAAACATCCGCCCCGTTACCAATCCAGACAGCGACCCGTTCCGCGCCCGGTGCCGGTAATGTTAACGCACTAAATGCACGATCAAGCGCCGCTGCCAACCCGGGGACACTGTCAACCAGCGTTCCGTCGAGATCAAACGCCACCGCGCGGATATTAGTGAACTGCGCCATGACGTGATTTCTCCAGTTCGTTACGCATATCGTCGATCACTTTTTTGTAATCCGGATGACCAAAGATGGCCGATCCGGCAACAAACATGTCGGCACCTGCGGCAGCGATTTCCGCAATGTTATCAATTTTCACTCCGCCATCCACTTCAAGGCGAATATCGTAGCCGCTGTCGTCGATAAGCTTGCGCGCCTGACGTAACTTATCCAGCGTCCCAGGAATAAAAGATTGCCCGCCAAAGCCCGGATTTACTGACATCAGCAGAATAATATCCAGTTTATCCATCACATATTCAAGATAGCTGAGTGGCGTTGCCGGATTGAACACCAGCCCTGTTTTACAGCCATGCTCTTTGATTAACTGTAATGTGCGGTCAATATGTTCAGACGCTTCGGGGTGGAAGGTGATGTAGCTGGCACCTGCTTTAGCAAACTGCGGGATCAGACTATCAACCGGTTTTACCATCAAATGCACATCAATCGGGGCCGTAATGCCGTAATCACGAAGCGCCTTGAGAACCATCGGCCCCATGGTCAGGTTAGGGACATAATGATTATCCATAACGTCAAAATGCACGACATCACCACCTGCGGCCAGGGCTTTGCGGGTATCCTCGCCCAGACGGGCAAAGTCTGCCGATAAAATTGATGGCGCGAGCCAATATTTTTTCATCCGTTTCTCCCAATTGGTGTGTCAGTACACTGACTGACAAAATTTGCTGATCGCGGACGAAACTCACCTGGCATAAAGCGCCAGCAACTCGTCAACTTTATTGCGACCACTGATACTTCGGCTGATCGAACGGCGCGCCTTCACCACATGTAGCACCGCATTCTGATACCACAAACGCGTCAGTACCGTATCATGGTTTGAGATCAACACGGGTATATGATGTTCCCGTGCCAGCACAGCGGCCATTTCGGCCAGGCGCTGCTGCTCACACAGACTAAAACTGTTGGTATGATATGCCGTAAAGTTCGCTGTTGCCGACAATGGCGCGTAAGGGGGATCGCAATAAACCACGGATCCTGCCGGTACCGCATTTAACGTAACATCGTACGGTTCGCAGACAAAAATAGCTTTTTGCGCCCGCTCGGCAAACCAATACAACTCATCTTCAGGAAAGTACGGCTTGCGATAGAGACCAAAAGGCACATTAAACTCACCACTCAAATTATAACGACACAAACCGTTATAACAGTGGCGATTCAGATAAAGAAACAACAATGCCCGGCGATAGCGATCCGCACTCGCGTTAAACTCACTACGATGCGCATAGTAAAATGTGACATCGTTGGACTGTGGCGTAAACAAGACGCGCGCATCATTAATAAACTCAGCGGTACGGGTTTTAACGATGTCATAAAGATTAATCAGATCGCCATTAATATCTGCCAAAATGTAGCGATCATAATCCGTATTAAGGAATACTGACCCGGCTCCCACAAACGGTTCAACTAAACAATCGCCGGGTGGGAGATGTTGTCGAATATCGTCCAGTAGCGGGTATTTCCCCCCCGCCCATTTCAGAAAAGCGCGATTTTTTTTCATGCTGTCGTTTTAATTACTTCGGTTCTTATGGCTGCGGATTCACCGCCAGCATATCTGCGCTTAACATTCACAGGTAGTGAGATCTGTCAGGCGAAGCGTCCCTCGCTACCACTGGCCAGGCGCAAGAACACGCTTACGCCTGAGTATTCACTTAGTTGCCGGCTTCTTTTTTCACCTGACTGATCGGTTTAACCCACGGCTTCATCGCGCGAACTTCCGCCGGTAATGAAGCCACCGCGCGTTTGGCATCAGCTGAGGTAGCATACGATCCGCTTACCAGCACATACCATGGCTGGCCATTACGTTGCGTTTGATAAACATGGTAGCCACTCAGATTCTGTTTTTTCGCCCAGGCATTCAGTGTACCGGCATGAGAAGCGCCACTCAGTTGCAGCGTATAATTTCCGCCCGGTGTGGATGACGGCGCTGTTACGGCATTACGCTGATGACTGCTGGCAGGTTTACTGGCCGTTACTGGCGGCGGATTTGTCGCTGGTTTATTGGTTACGGCATGCTTATTGGTTACTACCGGCTTACTGGTTCCGGCATGCTTATTGATTACCACCGGTTTACTGGCATTGGCATGTGCGGCCGCCGGGTGCCGAATCGGTTTATTCACCGCTGACGTGTTGGCTGCTTTTCCATTGACCGTTGCTGGCGCCGTGGGCAACAGGCCGCTGTTGTCAGTAGCGCCTTGCACCGCCGTATCAACTTCGCTTTGCTGATTATTCAATGCGTTATTTAAATCTCCCGGCAATTCTACTCGCTGTTGATTTTGTGGCGCGGGAACGGGTTCAGCTTGTGTCGGCGTGGAAGAGACCGGTGGCGCACTCAGTTCCTGAGATGTACCCGACGGAGTATTTTGCGCCGCGCCCGTAGCCGCTGTATCGGACGCTGATGACGGCGAATTCGTTTGCCCACTCATGGACGTGGAACCAGAGAGATCTATATTTTTCTCACTGCCATTGCCAGGCCGCACTTCCTGCCCACTGGCGCCATTATTATTGGCAGCTGGCTGGCTGTTATCCGGCCCTTTCAATGCAGAACCAATACTGATCACCAACAGCAAAAGCACTAAAATACCAATGCCCATCATCATGTGCTGGCGTGATACCGGTAATTTTGGTGTCGAAGACGATTTGCGTGGCCGGCGGTCACTGGTGTCAGGTTTTAACTCATCTTCCGGTTTTAATTCGTCTTCCGGCTTAAACTCGTCCATTTAACCTCCTCCCGTTTAGCGGCGTACACCGCGAACATCCTCGTACGCGGCGTTGACAACTGACTAAGAGCCTATCCCATTCGGCTATTTTTCGTGCCAATTACGCCTAATGGGATAGGCTCGAACTTCCACTCACATTTGCTGACAATCGTTAATCGCCGCCAGCACAATATCATGGGACACACCGCCACGCACCTCGGCTTTGCCGAGAGCAAGCGGTAGTACCAAACGTAATTCGCCCGCCAGTACTTTTTTATCGCGCATCATATGTGGCAACCAGGCCTCAGGAGACATACTTTGCGGCCCCTTGACCGGCAGATTCGCCCGCTGCAATAAGGCGATGATGCGTCCGGTATCCGCGGCGCTAAACAACCCGAGGCGCTCCGCCGTCCGTGCCGCCATCACCATACCTGCCGCCACGGCTTCGCCATGGAGCCAGTTACCGTAACCCATATGCGTCTCAATAGCATGGCCATAAGTATGCCCAAGATTCAGGAGTGCGCGTTGGCCAGTTTCGCGTTCGTCAGCCACCACAACCGCCGCTTTTAGCTCACAGCAACGGGCAATACAGTATGTCATTGCGCGGGTATCCAGCATCATTAGCGCTTCAATGTTCTGTTCCAGCCAGCGAAAAAACTCACCGTCCAGAATGATGCCGTATTTGATCACTTCCGCCATGCCTGAAGACAGTTCGCGCGGCGGTAAGCTGTTGAGGCAATCCAGATCAATCACCACTGACGCTGGCTGATAAAAAGCCCCTATCATATTTTTGCCAAGGGGATGATTGACGGCAGTTTTGCCGCCGACCGAGGAATCAACCTGTGCCAACAAGGTCGTCGGCACCTGAATAAAACGCACGCCACGTTGATAGCTGGCAGCGGCAAATCCAGTCAGATCGCCAACCACACCACCACCCAACGCAATCAGCGTTGTGTCGCGTCCATGAGGCTTTTCCAATAGCGCAGTAAAAACCTGGTCCATTACAGCCAGTGTTTTGTATTGCTCGCCATCCGGCAAAATAACCTGATCGACCTTAACCCCCAGACTTTCCAGGCGTTGTCGAACCGGGTCAAGATAAAGAGGGGCCAGTGTCTGGTTGGTCACCAGCATCGCCTGATCACCCGCCTTCAGTGGCCAAAAAGAAGCCGGATCATTGAACAGTCCGGCGGCGATGGTAATGGGGTAACTACGATCCCCCAGAGTGACGTTTATCCTCTCCATGACGCGGTCTAACCTTTTAGCTATGCCTCTCAGGCTGTGATCAGTTCTTTTCCAGCATCGTGATGATCTGATTAGCCACCACTTTGGCGCTTTGATCGTCAGTGCGAATAGTCACATCGGCAATCTCTTCATACAATGGATTGCGTTCGCCGGCTAATGCTTCCAGCACATCTCGTGGCGGCGCATCAACCTGCAGTAAAGGGCGTTTCTTATCACGTTGTGTCCGCGCTAACTGTTTTTCGATGGTGGTTTCAAGATACACCACCACCCCACGTGCGGAGAGACGATTACGCGTTTCCCGTGATTTTACAGAGCCGCCGCCGGTTGCCAGCACAATGCCCTGTTTCTCAGTGAGTTCATTGATGATCTTTTCTTCACGATCGCGAAAACCAGCTTCGCCTTCAACGTCAAACACCCAGCCCACATCCGCTCCGGTACGTCGCTCAATTTCTTGATCGGAATCATAAAATTCCATATTGAGTTGCTGGGCCAACTGACGACCAATAGTACTTTTGCCGGCGCCCATCGGCCCAACCAGAAAGATATTGCGTTTCTCTGCCATTTTTTCGGTATTACTAAGACATTCGTGGATGATACCCCACGCTCAGCGTCGCTGCGCTGGTGGGACATGAACTGAAACCTCATGAACGATAGTGCGAGAGTCAGAAGAAAATTATCTCAATACTCAAGGTCGTTTGGCAACCGAATAAATTGCCTGGCTCATGATGCGCCAGCAATAGCGCCTTTCAGTCCGCTTTATTTAATGATCGCGTTGTGCATTACTGTGCCAAAATTCACGCAATCTAAAACGGTTAAGTACTTCAGTACGACAGCCCAGGACCCATGCCCCAATAGCCAAAATCGCTAAACCTTGTAAGCTAATTCCGTCCTTGCGTCAAACGCATATGTTAGCAATCAGCGAAAAAAACGCCAGGCCGCACATTTCTCTGGCCAAAAAAATTATTCTTCACGGATCAACCGCGGTGTGATGAAGATAACCAGTTCACGCCGTTTTCGCTCCTGAACGTCATGGCGAAATAGTGCGCCCAGCACCGGCACATCACCGAGAAAAGGCACTTTTTCGCGCCCCTGGCTTTTTTGTTGCTGAAAGATGCCGCCTAATGCCAGTGTCTGACCATCTTTTAGCGTCACCTGTGTTTCTATCTCTTGTTTATCAATGGTCAACACATCAGTATTGCCGCTGGATATGTTCCGCCCAGGCATATTTTGACTAATGCGTAATTTCAGACGAATGCGCCCATTAGGTTGTACCGACGGCGTCACTTCCATCCCCAGTACCGCTTCTTTAAATTCAATATGGGTGGAATCATTCTTGCTGTTAGCCACTGTGTAAGGAATTTCGGTTCCCTGCTTAATGCTTGCCGCTTGCTGATGCGAGGTGAATAAGCGTGGGCTGGCAATAATTTCAATCTGATTTTCACTTTCCAGCGCGCTGAGCTCAAGATCAAGTAAGCGCGCATCCAGCCGCGCCAGAGTAAGCCCCGCGGTCAGTGCGGGGCGGGCAACGCCAAGATCGATATTCAGTTGGGGGTTGCGAAGTGCGCGAGCAATGTGCTCTTCACTACTCATCCCCCAACTGACGCCTAATTCACGCAAATTTTCTTCACTGATGGTGACAATATGCGCCGCCAACTCGATTTGCTCCAGCGGGACATCCAACGCCTGGAGCCAACGTGCTGTTTCCTTGAGCGCCGCAGGCGTATCGCGCAAGAGCAAAGCATTGGTGCGCGGATCCACCGTTACGCTCCCCCGCGCCGACATCAGATTTATCCTCTCCGCTTGCAAACTACTGTGTACAACGGCAGCATCGGCATAGTGTAATACCACCGTCAGATGGTTCAATGGCTGGCGTTGTAATGCATCATCACGTTTTGCTTCTTCACGTTGTTTTTTCTCTTGCTGCCAGCTTTCCGGGTACACCAGCAACACGTTGCCCTCTTTTTCGATGCTTAAACGCGACATCCGTGCCACCAGGTCAAGCGCCTGTTGCCATGGCACCGCCGTCAGTCGCAGCGATAGCTGTCCTGCCACACCTGGGGCAATCATCAGGTTCAACTGTTGATAATCAGCCAGCGCCTGCAACACGCGCGCCACGGGGGCGTCATCAAACACCAGCGCTAAGGGCGCCTCATTCGCGCGTACCTGAGGCACCAGCAGCGCCAGTAATAAGATCATGATGGTCCTTATCATCTCGCATTCCTTTCATTTTTAAATGAAGCACTCCTGGCTGACAACGTTGTGCTGTACTTAACGTAATACTGAACGCCTGTAGCTTATCCACCTGCCAGTCAGGCAGTGGAAATGGTTGCCCCGGAACCACCCGTACCGAACGCCCCTGCGGAGACAACAGCCAGGCATAGAAATGTCCTTCGCGTCCAATCATGCCCTGTAAACGCCAGCGGGTCTGTGACGGAATATCCTGCAGGCAAGGCAGGACAGTGGGCGGGACAAAAGGATCGCGAGCCTGCGCACTACCCAGCACCAGCAATAACCAGCCGACCGCCTGTTTAGGTGTCATCGCGGGTATCCAGGGTAAAGTGCGCACGTAACCTTTCGCCGTGGCGTTGAATGATAAAATGCTCAAGACATGCCGTGTCAGTGAGTGTCGTAAAATAGGCGAAGACTTGCTGGATCTGCTCCCAGCTCACCAGCAACATCAGTTCGATTTTCCCTTCCCCCGGTTGCCAACTTTCCAGTTCCCCACCGCTTTGATCAAGCAATGTCGCCAGTGAAAATAGTGTGGCAGTTTGTTGCTGTTGCATATTCAGTTGCGTATTTTTCAGTAAAATATGACGCAGAGTCGGTTGCTGCCGCAGTTGACGCCAGAGAGCTTGATAGCGCTGGACCTGTTGTCGTACCTCACTGGACAGTTTCTGTTGGGTTTCTCGTTGTGGTTGCCAGCATAACAACGCCATCAGTGCCACACTTCCCATGCACAGAACGAGCAGCGACAACCAGCGAACATAACGAGGTGCCAGCAACCAACGTATCACGCGCTCATTCATGGTGTATTCCCGGGGCCAGTTTTGCCCGCATATTGAAGCGTAAATACCCTGACTGTTGGCGCTCGACGCCGCTATTGCTCGCCTGCTGGAATAGTGGTTGTTGGCTCAACCGTTGTTGGAAAGCACTGACATCAATAAACGCATCACTCATCCCGGTGATGCTCAACGCATCGCTCGACTTTTTGAGCACGGTTAACCACACATTTTCCGGCATCCATGTGGCCAGTTGCTGAACAAACTGCAGCCATGCATGGGCACGTTCACGCTGTTGTTGCTGGCGCAGTTGTCGCGCCTGCAGTTGCTGTTGTGCCTGAAGAGCGCTGTGTAGCCGTTGTGATAAGGCTACCGCCTGCTGCCCGGCAAGCTGCCAGGCATTAATCTCCTCACGTAGCTGAGCGTTCACACGCACAGACACCAACACGTAAGCCAGACATAGCATCAGGGTGATCACTAACCCTAATCCACCGCCGCACAGCCAGCGACGTAAAATACGTTTTAGGTTGTTTTCGCGCCAGGGCAATAAATTCACTAACAGCATTAACCATCCTCCTCGCGTAATGCTAATCCGGTCGCCAAAGAGAAAGCGCCGCTGTGACACGGCAACGGGGGATGCATGATATGTAGCGCATCAAAGGGAGAGAGAGCATGAACACCCGTCGGCAATACCCCGGGTTCATGCATGCTGAGCAAAATGCCGGAAGCCTGTGAAAAATAACGCTGGCGGAGCGCAGGAAAATCCAGCCCGTGCTCATGCAGGCACCAGCCCAAAGGCTGAGAGGCATTATCAGGGAAGTACCATAGCCAGTGGTCGGGCAGTTGATGTACCAGAATTATACCCGGCTTAAGTCGCAATGCCTGAGCCAGCGAACCCAGCGCGGTGGGTGTTAGTTCAAGGACCTGCGGTACCAGCCCCGCCTCCCCCAGACATTCAAGCCATTGCAGTAAGACATCTTGCCGTGCCGCGGTAATACACAGTTGGTGGCTGTCTTCCGGGCTCATGCGGTAATCCAGCGCCAGCATTTCCGGGGCGATGGGGAAAAGACGCCGCGCCATGGCGGTAACATACCGTTTAAGCTCAGGTTCACGTAATGCCGGAGCAGGTAACGCCACCTGGCGTTGCAACACTCCCTGCGGCGGGAAACCAATACGCAGAGAAATATGCCGCGGGAGTTGTTTACGCCAGCATTGTAATGCCGTCATCAATGCCGGCGAACGTTGCAACACGCCATTGGCGACGGTATTGTGTGGCAATACATGTTGCCACCAGTGGCGCAACTGCCAGCCACCCCGACGCCGCTGAACGCCTAAAGCGCAAAGCTGCCCGTTATGAATATCCAGCCCAATTTGCCATGCCTGAAAAGCCATTTTTGCGCGATCTCCTTATCACCGGTTACATAAAAAGGACGTATCAAAGCGTCTTACTTGCCTTTATACTACCGCGCGGTTGTTTATAAACTGCCCAAACGACATTAAATGGGAAATCTCAGGTGAAGTTCGTAAAGTATCTTTTCATCCTTGCAGTGTGTTGCATTTTGCTGGGAGCAGGTTCGATTTACGGTTTGTACCAATATATTGAACCTCAGCTACCCGACGTTAATACGTTGAAAGACATTCGACTGCAAACACCGATGCAGGTTTACAGCGCTGAGGGCGAATTGATCGCCCAGTACGGTGAGAAACGCCGTATCCCGCTGACACTGGAAAAAATACCACCCACGATGGTGAAAGCGTTTATTGCGACCGAAGATAGCCGCTTCTATGAACATCATGGCGTGGATCCAATCGGTATTTTTCGTGCCGCCAGTATCGCGCTGCTTTCTGGCCATGCTTCACAGGGCGCCAGCACCATCACACAGCAGTTAGCACGTAACTTTTTCCTTAGCCCTGAACGCACGTTGATGCGTAAAATTAAGGAAGCGTTTCTGGCTATTCGTATCGAACAGTTGCTGAATAAAGATGAAATTCTTGAGCTTTATCTCAATAAAATCTATCTGGGCTACCGTGCTTACGGTGTCGGCGCTGCCGCTCATGTTTATTTCGGTAAAGAGGTTAACCAACTTACCTTAAGCGAAATGGCGATGATCGCCGGTTTACCTAAAGCACCGTCCACATTTAATCCGCTGTTCTCCCATGAACGAGCCTTATCACGCCGGAATGTTGTCCTGTCACGCATGCTTAACCAGCACTACATTACTCAGGAACAATACAACGAAGCCGCCAGAGATCCACTCGCCGCCAGCTATCATGGTCCGGAAATCGCCTTTTCAGCGCCCTACCTGAGTGAGATGGTGCGTCAGGAAATGATCAAACGTTATGGTGAGAATGCGTACACAGATGGTTTTAACGTCTACACCACGGTAACGCGCAAACTACAAACCGCAGCGACAAACGCGGTACGTAACAATGTGCTGGCTTATGATATGCGCCATGGATACCGTGGCCCATCCACCGTGCTATGGAAAGTCGGTGAGGCCGCATGGGGACGTACTGAAATCCTCAACAAATTAAAAGCGTTACCTGTTTATGGCCCGCTGTTCCCGGCAGTGGTGACAACAACGAATAGCGATGAAGCCACCGCACTGATGCGCGACGGAAGTACCGTCGCATTACATATGGACGGCATGCGTTGGGCCCGCCCTTACAAGTCAGATACCTTGCAAGGTGTAACACCCAAAAGTGTGACGCAGGTCGTACAACCGGGCCAGCAGATTTGGGTACGTCAGGTCGAAAATACCTGGTGGCTGGCACAAGTACCGGATGTCAACTCGGCGTTGGTTTCCCTCGATCCGCACGATGGCGCCGTGCGGGCGCTGGTCGGTGGTTTTGACTTCAACCAAAGTAAATTTAACCGCGCTACTCAGGCACTGCGCCAGGTGGGTTCCAATATTAAGCCGTTCTTGTATACGGCTGCGATGGACCGTGGATTAACCCTCGCTTCGCTGCTTAATGATGTGCCAATTTCACGCTGGGATGCGGGCGCCGGCGCTGACTGGCGCCCTAAAAACTCGCCGCCGACCTACGACGGTCCGATTCGTCTGCGCCAGGGGCTGGGTGAATCGAAAAACGTGGTAATGGTGCGTGCAATGCGTGCAATGGGGGTTGATTACGCTGCCGAGTATCTGCAACGCTTTGGCTTTCCGGCACAGAATATTGTGCATACCGAGTCACTGGCCCTCGGCTCAGCCTCCTTCACACCGATGCAACTGGTGCGTGGTTACGCGGTAATGGCCAATGGCGGCTTCCTTATCGATCCCTATTTTATTCGCAAAATCGATAATCCCCAGGGCGAAACCGTCTTTGAAGTGAAACCCAAAGTCGCCTGCTCGTCATGCAACTTGCCGGTGATTTACGGCGAGACGCAAAAAACAGCGGCGCTAAACGAAGACGATGTGGAAAACGTTGCCGTTTCACAAGAAAACCACAATCTGGCCGTACCAAAACCTGAACTTCAGCAGGTCACCCAACCACCGCAAAATAGCGAGCAACAATACGCCCCACATGTCATTAATACGCCGCTTTCATTTCTGATTAAAAGCGCGTTGAATTCCAATATTTTTGGCGAACCATCATGGATGGGCACCGGCTGGCGAGCATCACGAGACCTGAAACGTAATGATATCGGCGGCAAAACCGGCACGACGAACAACTCGAAAGATGCGTGGTTCTCTGGCTTTGGTCCCGGGGTGGTGACATCAGTCTGGATTGGTTTTGACGATCACCGCCGCGATTTGGGGCGTACGACCGCCTCCGGAGCCATCAGTGATCAAATATCCGGTTATGAGGGTGGTGCGAAAAGCGCCCAACCGGCATGGGATGACTATATGGTCAGCGCATTAGCGGGGGTGCCCCTCGAACCATTAACACCACCGGAAGGCGTGGTCACGGTGACGATTGATCGCAGCACCGGTAAACTGTCGAATGGCGGCGGTAACACCCGTCAGGAGTACTTTATTGATGGGACTCAGCCGAAGGAATATGCCACGCATGATGTCGGCACGACGCTAATGGATAATGGCGAAAGTCATGAATTATTCTGATGTAACACTGCATGACAGACCAGTAAAAGGGCGGTTAACCGCCCTTTTACATCACTGCCGCCGCGCCCACCGTCAGTAGTGCAAGCGCCCTTGTTTTACCAGCCATTCGCGGACCAAAAATAGCGCGCTGACATTGCGGGCTTCGCGGAAATCAGGTTCCTGCAACAAGGCTAATAAATTAGCCAACGGCCAGCGCACCTGCGGCAATGGTTCAGGTTCATCGCCTTCCAGCTTCTCAGGATAGAGGTTTTCCGCCACGATGATATTCATCTGACTGGAAAAATAGGAGGGCGCCATCGTCAGTTTAGTTAACCTCTCCATCTGTGTCGCCCCCAAACCAATCTCTTCTTTTAGTTCACGGTTAGCCGCCTGATACACCGTTTCCCCCAGGTCAATTAACCCTTTGGGAAAACCTAATTCGTAGGATTCCAGCCCCGCCGCATACTCCTGAATCAAAATGACATGATTATCGATAATGGGGACGATCATCACCGCTTCGCGACCTGAAGGACGCATCCGTTCATAAACGCGTCGCGCACCATTGCTGAAAACCAGGTCGAGCGCCTCGATGGTAAACAGGCGGGACTGTGCCACCGTTTCAACATTCAGTATGTTTGGTTTTTGTAATTGTCTGACCATATTTGCCCCAGTATCAGTGCGATGTGTCATTTTTATCCCGCAGTAGTGAATGTTCAGCGCCTTGCGGAACGCCATTGTGCGACAGCCTTTTCGAGAATCCAATTCATCGCATGATTTAATCTATGTCGCTATAATAATCTGTTGTTAATCATAATAAAAATATTTAACATCCCCATGTTGAATACGTTGAAAAATAGGAAAATACCGATATCTAACCTGAGATTTGCCGGATAACATTTTGACAAATATTTCGTTACTGTTACCTTGCTATACCCAATAAATGTCAGCGCCCAGCGCATGGTTCACCGGGGACTCAGATAACAGAGTGGCCGCAATGAATGCACACTCTCGTCGCCGCGAAGTCTTAAAAGATGACGGATATAATTTTATGATTTCATGCGTTATTTATATGCAAGGCTGGTTGCCAATATCGTCCAATACCGCCAAAATTAACCTCTCCCTATAATACGGTCTGGAGTGTATATTCAACGTGACAGCAGTTATTTGGCCGGAATGAATAAAGCATGAGCACAATAATCATCATATTGGTTGTCATGCTTTCCTGCTCAATTATTGCAGGATTTTGTTTCTGGTACGCTATGCGGCATCGTCCGCCGTTGGCGAAACCACTGCCGTTCATTAGTCCGCCTCATCGTAGCCTGGCGCCAGAAGAACGTATTGCGGTAGAACGTTATCTTGACTCGCTGGCGAAAAAACAGCGTAGCGTGTTGCCCACCGGCACCAGCTCATCACCGGAAAAGCTAACGCTGACATCGCAAAGCAACAAAGTCTACCCGGTTACCCGTGCGATTACGCGCTATGGTCTCTCAACCGATGAACCCCAAAAATGGCGCTATTACCTTGATGCCGTCGAAGTGCATTTGCCCCCGCTCTGGGAACAATACATTACCGATGAAAATTATGTCGAGTTGATCAAAACACACCCCATCCCTTTGGTTATCTCTCTCAACGGACACTCTCTGGTTAATTACGCGGGCGAACAATCAGCCTTGCCGTCAATCATCCAGCCGGTGACAACCAATGCGTCAATCCGTAAAGAAGAGAGTGAGCGTATTGAACTGTTGAGTGAACGAAAAGAGACATGGGAAGAGTATATGCTATCCCGTACCGACGGCACCGCTGAAGCCGTGTGCATCAGTTGCGGCTTTTTACTGTTTTTTTTCAGTTTAATCACCCCTATATTGCTTGCACCATGGTTAGTCAGCGCTGGCGTCGCGGTGATTCTGGTGAGTTGCTGGTCCCTCTATCGCCGGCCGTCAGAAAAAATGCTGCGCGAGATTCACTGTCTGCGAGGGGCGCCTAAGCGCTGGGGACTATTTAGTGAATCAAGTCAGAACCCGATGAGCAATATTTCATTAGGGATTATTGACCTGGTTTATCCGCCGCACTGGCAGCCCTACGTAGCGCATGATCTGGGACAAACCATCGAGATCGATATTTATCTCAATCATCATGTGGTACGACAGGGACCTTTTCTCTCACTGCAGGACGAAGTGCGCAACTTTCCCATCCAGCGCTGGAAAAAGAATATGGTGCTGGCGGGTGGGGCATTGTTCGTCTTGATCCTGTTGGTGAGCTGGATCCCGCTCAGTATGCCTGTCACGCTAAGCATGGCGTGGCTGAAAGGTACTGAGAGTATTCAAGTCACCCATGTGGCTGATTTAGAAAAAAACACCCTGCATGTTGGTGATAATCTGAACGTCAGCGGAACGGGCATGTGCGCAATTCCGCCCAATTATCAAAGTAACCGTACCTATTCATTTATGCCCTTTGACTGTTCGGCTATTTACTGGAACCTGGCCACACCGTTACCCCAGCCGCAATCAGATATCATTGATAAAGCCGCCGCATTGCTCAATACCACGAATCAGCAACTTCATCCACAAACCGATACCGACCCCAAACTGAACCCGCAACTGGCGACGGCTATTCAAAAATCCGGCATGATCCTACTGGATGACTTTGCCGATTTGGTATTAAAAACCCAGGATCTTTGCAGCCAGGAACAAGATTGCGTTCGTCTGAAAAATGCCCTGGTCAACCTCGGCAATGCAAAAGACTGGGAAACCCTGGTGCGCCGGGCAAATTCCGGCGCATTGAATGGCATGAATGTATTACTGCGTCCGATCAGTGCTGAAGCGTTAGGTAATCTGGTCAATACCGCGACGTCGTCTTTCTTTTATCGTGAAACACACCGCGCCGCGGAAGCCTTAAACAGCCCACCGCCTGGTGGTTTTTTGATTATCAGCGATGAAGGGCGGCAGTTAGTTAATCATCCACAGCCCACCATTTCGTTGTTCGATTACAGCGCACCCGACCAGTGGCGCGAACTGCAACGTTTGTCCGGCATGCTACTCCACACGCCATTCAGCGCATCAGGCATCATCACCAGTATCAGTTCTGATGCGAACGGCACGCGCCACATTGCGTTACACAGTGAACCCGATGCGCTAACGCTGGGACGTTATCTGGGGACGACCCTGCTGCTGCTGCTGCTGAGCCTGAGTACCCTGGCTAACAGCCTGCTGGCGCTAACCCGTTACCACCGCACCCGCACCCGGATTAGAGATATCCAACAGTACTACAATAAGTGCTTCAATCATTCGCTGGCCGTTATGCAGACCGTGCGCCCGCTGTTCTGAGCCCCACATGTCTGTGTTAACCTGTCGCTCTCTTTCTCATTCCGTGGTGGACATATGCCGAAATACCTTCTCTGGGCGGATATTGATACCGTTTTGTTAGATATGGATGGAACCTTACTGGATCTCGCTTTTGACAACTATTTCTGGCGTCAGTATGTGCCAGAAACCCTAAGCCAGAAACGAGGGATTACGCGAGAAGAAGCAGGGCAACTCATCACCAATAAATATCAGGCCGTGCAACATACGCTAAACTGGTATTGTCTGGATTACTGGAGTGATGAACTGAATTTGGACATTCGCGCAATGACCTGGCAATTACGCCACCATGCAGCATTACGCGCAGACACGGTCCCTTTTCTGGCTGCATTGCGCAGCGCAGGTAAACGCACAATCCTGTTGACCAATGCCCATCCTTACAATCTGGACGTAAAACGGCAGCAAACTGGCCTTGATCGCCACCTTGATTTATTGCTTTCCACCCATACATTTGGTTATCCGAAGGAAGATCAACGGTTATGGCAGGCAGTGCAGTTGCAGACTGGCTTTGAGAAGCAACGTACGTTATTTATTGACGACAATGAGACGATCCTTGATGCCGCTAAACAGTGGGGCATCAATTGGTGCCTCGGCGTCAGTAACCCTGACTCCGGTATGCCAGAAAAAATCTTCACCCACCATCCAGCGGTGAGCGATTATCGTACCCTGTTAGCCACACTGGCGCCCTGATACTGGCGCGACGCGGCCAGGAGAGCACATGGACACGAAAGAGAAAATAACAACAGGTGTGCGGCTCGATAAATGGCTGTGGGCCGCGCGTTTCTATAAAACGCGCGCGGTAGCCCGCACCATGATTGAAGGCGGCAAAGTCCATTACAATGGACAGCGTAGTAAACCCAGTAAGCTGGTGGAACTTAATGCTGAACTCACCTTGCGCCAGGGCAATGATGAACGCACGGTGATAATCCTGAGTATTTGCGATCAGCGGCAGGCGGCAAAAGACGCGCAACTGCTGTATAGCGAAACGGCTGCCAGCATCGAGAAACGCGAGAAAATCGCACTGGCGCGCAAAATGAATACGCTCAGCATGCCACATCCGGATCGCCGCCCGGATAAGAAGGAACGCCGCGACCTGATGAAATTTAAATATTCTGGCGACGAATAAATCGCCGCCAAACCGAGAGAATGATTATGTCCCATCAAGATCAACTACATCGCTATTTATTCGAAAACGCTGCCGTACGTGGCGAACTGGTGACGTTGTCCAATACCTGGCACGACATGATCACCGGTCACGATTACCCGTTGCCGGTACAACACTTGCTGGGCGAATTGTTAGTCGCCACTTGCCTGTTGACCGCCACCCTGAAGTTCAATGGCGACATTACAGTACAATTGCAGGGTGACGGCCCACTCAGTCTGGCGGTGATTAACGGCAACAATCGCCAGGAGATGCGGGGTATTGCCCGTACTCACGGTGATATCGCCGCCGATAGCAGCCTGAAAGAGATGGTGGGTAATGGCTATTTAGTTATCACAATTTCACCGGAACAGGGTGAGCGCTATCAAGGCGTGGTGGGTCTGGAAGGTGAAACACTGGCTGCCTGTCTGGAAGATTATTTTATGCGTTCTGAACAGTTGCCGACACGTTTATTCCTCCGTACCGGTGAGTATCAAGGTCAAACCGGCGCCGGGGGCATATTACTGCAAGCATTACCGGATGCGGATACTGACACGGATAACGAAAACTTCACGCATCTGACCATGTTGTCCGAGACCATTAAAACCGAAGAGCTGATCGGCTTACCGGCCACTGATGTATTATGGCGTCTTTACCATCAGGAAGAGGTCACCGTTTATGCACCGCAGGCGGTGAGTTTCAAATGTACCTGCTCACGCGAACGCTGTGGCGAAGTACTGAAAACACTGCCACCTGCGGAAGTGGATCACATGCTCGAAGAAGATGGACAAATTGATATGCACTGTGACTATTGCGGCAATCATTATATTTATGACGCCGTGGATATCGCCGCAATACGCAATGATTCGGTCAGCCGCAGTGAACAATTGCATTGATCATTGACCCGGGATCCATGTACCTGCCGCCCCGGGGCTTTCTGAGCAATGCGGATAATTCGATGTATCACGTTAAGCCCGGCGGGTTCAGGCTAAAAGATTATACTAACCTGCGCAATGGCCCTGTTATTTTCATGGAATTTCAGTAGAATTTATTTTGTTTCTCATTTCTACTACGGCGCCCTGTTTCTGCCTGATGACAGGTGTACACTGTGCGCGATCATGATGCTGTCGACTTATTTATATCATCATTTTACCCGATATCATGGAAAGTAGCAGCCATCGCCCTTCACACATATGAGTACAGAAATCGATATAAGGAGCAGTAATATGCGCGCTAACGGCCTGACCCCGCAGGATCTCGTTGCTTATGGCATCACGGATACGACTGAAGTGATCCATAATCCTGATTATGACACGCTTTTTCAGGAAGAAACCCAACCTAACTTACAAGGCTATGATCGCGGCACATTGACGCAATCTGGTGCGATCGCCGTCGATACCGGCATTTTTACCGGCCGCTCACCCAATGATAAATATATCGTGCGCGATGACACCACGCGCGATACGATCTGGTGGAGCGATCAAGGTAAAGGCAAGAATGACAATCACCCGCTTTCCCAGGAAACCTGGCAAGATCTGAAATCACTGGTCACACATCAACTGTCCGGCAAACGTTTATTTGTCGTCGATGCCTGGTGTGGCGCCAGTCCCGCAACCCGCCTGAGCGTCCGTTTTATCACCGAAGTAGCCTGGCAGGCGCATTTCGTTAAGAACATGTTTATTCGTCCCGACGCACACAGTCTGAAGGTATTCAAGCCAGATTTTGTGGTGATGAACGGGGCAAAATGCACCAACCCAAACTGGCAACAGCAAGGGCTGCACTCTGAGAACTTTGTTGCCTTTAACCTGACCGAAAATATACAACTGATTGGCGGTACCTGGTACGGCGGTGAAATGAAAAAAGGGTTGTTCTCTGTGATGAACTACCTGCTGCCGTTGAAAGGCATCGCATCAATGCACTGCTCAGCCAACGTCGGCGAACAGGGTGATGTCGCGGTATTCTTTGGCTTATCCGGCACCGGTAAGACAACCCTCTCCACCGATCCTAAACGTCAGCTCATTGGCGATGATGAACACGGCTGGGATGATCACGGGGTGTTTAATTTCGAAGGTGGCTGCTATGCGAAAACCATTAAACTTTCCGAGCGCGCCGAACCCGAAATTTATCATGCTATTCGTCGTGACGCACTGCTGGAAAACGTCGTTGTTCGCGATGATGGCAGCGTTGATTACGATGATGGCTCAAAAACCGAAAACACCCGGGTTTCTTATCCGATCTATCACATCGACAATATTGTCAAACCGGTATCACAAGCCGGTCATGCGAAAAAAGTCATTTTTCTTACAGCCGATGCCTTTGGTGTCCTGCCACCGGTTTCGCGCCTGACGGCTGATCAAACACAATATCATTTTCTTTCCGGCTTCACCGCCAAACTGGCAGGAACAGAACGCGGCGTAACCGCCCCAACACCGACGTTTTCCGCTTGTTTCGGCGCGGCATTTTTATTACTACACCCAACCCAATATGCGGAAGTATTAGTAAAACGCATGCTGGCGGTAAATGCCGAAGCCTGGCTGGTGAACACCGGCTGGAATGGCAGCGGTAAACGCATCTCACTTAAAGACACACGGACCATTATTAATGCGATCCTGAGTGGGGAACTGGCGGAAGCCAACATGCGCACACTGCCTGTTTTCAACCTGGAAATGCCAACAGCGTTCAATAATATCGACAGTCATATCCTCGATCCCCGTAATACCTATGACAGTCCGGAGAAATGGGAAGAAAAGGCGCAGGATCTGGCACAGCGTTTTATTGATAACTTCGAAAAATATACCGTTACGCCAGCTGGCGCGGCGCTGGTGAAAGCCGGTCCGCAGCGTTAACAATGCCATAACAACCACGATAAAAAAGGAAGGTTTGCGCCTTTCTTTTTTATCCCGCTCAGGCGAGTTGATTACCTGCCGGTAATGCGGCTGGCGCGGCGTTGTCCGGCAGGGGTAACCATGCACGGATTCGCAAGCCGCCCCGCTCACTGACGCCTACATCCAGTGATCCCTGATGCGCATCAATAATGCGCTGCACAATCGCCAGTCCCAGACCGGTGCCACTGGTGCTACGGGCACTGTCCCCGCGCACAAAAGGCTGGAATAAATGTTTCAACTGCTCGGGTTTAATACCTGGGCCATCATCTTCCACCTGGAACCAGGCTCGTTGCAGTTCACTGCCACTACTGACTTTAATCCAGCCATTACCATAACGCGCCGCATTAACCACCATATTGGCTGCTGCTCGTTTAATTGACAGCGGATTGATATCCAGCAACAGTTCCGCTGACATTACCGCATTTTCAATTTCACGTTCGTAGCCACTTTCGGATGCCACCACTTCACCGAGTATGCCATTAAGATCAGCGCGTTCTGTCTGCATCTCCTGCCCGGTACGCAGGTAATCAATAAACTGTTCGATTATCGCGTTGCACTCTTCAATATCTTTATTGATCGATTCGGCCAGATAGCCATCTTCTGCCGCCATCATCTCTGTTGCCAGACGAATACGCGTCAGAGTCGTGCGTAAATCATGGCTCACTCCGGCCATTAACAACGTCCGGTCATCCGCCAGTTGTTTTACCCCGGAAGCCATCTGATTAAAAGCGCGCGTCACTGAACGTACTTCCGATGCGCCATATTCGCGTAATGGCGGCGGGATAATCCCTCTACCGACCTGCAACGCCGCATGTTCCAGCTCGACTAAGGGCCGATTCTGGATACGGATAAACAACCAGGCGCCGCCAATCGCCAGTAGCATGATGGCCAGCGTATAGCGAAATAGCGGAGAAAAATCGCCCTGATGGATTTCGGTAAGCGGCACCCGGACCCAAATATCCGGCGACAACCAGGTTTTCAGCCAGACCACCGGTGAGTTCTTGTTAACCTCAACCCGGACGTCTGTCGGGCCGCTGAGTTGCTGTGCCATCTGTTCACTGAGAAATTGATAATGCTGCGCCCAGCGCAATCCGCTCTCTTCCGCCGCCGCATTGGTATACAGAGAAATGCCCAGTTCACGGTAAATTTCACGCCGAAAAGCCGGGGGAACTTCAAGCTGCGTACCATCTTCCAGTTGCAATCGATCGGTCATCAGCATACGGACTTCGTACGCCAGCACCTTATTGAACTGTTGCAGACTGGGAAGAATGGCAAAGTTGAGCACCACCAGATATGTCGTCACCAGGCTGACAAACAGCAAAGTAACGATCAATAACAGTGTGCGCGCAAATGAACTCCGGGGAGAGAAGCGCAATCGCCTCATGCATTACTGCCGTCCGGGACAAAGACGTAACCCAAACCACAGACGGTCTGAATATAACGCGGGTGAGCGGGATCTTCTTCCACCATCCGGCGCAGGCGCGAAATTTGCACGTCGATAGAACGCTCCATGGCGCTGTATTCCCGGCCGCGCGCCAGGTTCATGAGCTTATCGCGCGATAAGGGTTCACGCGGATGGCTCACCAGCGCTTTCAATACCGCAAATTCCCCGCTGGTTAATGGCATCGGCTCGTCTTCACGGAACATTTCACGGGTACCGAGGTTCAGTTTAAACTTGCCAAAAGCGATAATCGCTTCTTCCTGCGATGGCGCACCTGGCAATTCGTTGGCCTGACGGCGCAGCACTGCCCTGATACGCGCCAGCAACTCGCGGGGATTAAACGGTTTGGGAATATAATCATCAGCGCCAATTTCGAGGCCGACAATACGATCCACCTCTTCGCCTTTTGCCGTAACCATAATAATCGGCATTGGATTACTTTGGCTGCGCAACCGACGGCAAATAGAAAGACCATCTTCACCCGGCAACATCAGGTCAAGCACCATCAGATGGAAGGATTCGCGGGTTAATAAACGATCCATTTGCTCGGCGTTGGCCACACTGCGCACCTGAAAGCCCTGTTCGGTGAGATAACGTTCCAGCAATGCACGTAAGCGCATATCGTCATCGACAACCAGAATTTTGTAGTTTTCTTGCATTTCAATACTCCCAAAGGCGCTATTGCCTGAGCCGATATTGTGAAAAAAGCGTGTGGTAGTGTGACAGCCTATATTGATTTATATTCTAGCCAAAATTGTTACAAAGCATATTAAACAGCAGCTTATCCTGTAATTTCGCTACCTGGCTCACGAAAAGGTCACCGGCTTTCCTGCCAAAACATCATGATTAAAGCCAGGCGCAGTTTTGACATGCCGACATCATTCTGCACTGAGTCTGACATACTCAATCGCATTGACATACCACACTTTAATGCCTTCTGGTGTGTTGACGCTCACCTCATCATCGACTTCTTTTTTTATTAATGCTCGCGCCATTGGCGAGTCAATAGAGATGTAATCTTTTTGCTCACCGTAAATTTCATCCGGCCCGACAATACGAAAGCGTTTTACCTCCCCCTGATCGTTCGCCACATGCACCCAGGCGCCGAAGAAGACTTTCCCCTCTTGCTGAGGGGAATAATCAACAATTTTTAGTTCCGCCAGACACTTGCGCAAATAGCGTACCCGGCGATCAATCTGGCGTAGCAAGCGCTTATTGTAGGTGTAATCGGCGTTCTCTGAACGATCGCCCAAACTGGCTGCCCAGGAAACAATTTTAGTTATCTCCGGACGTTTTTCGTTCCAGAGGTGATCATGTTCTGCCCTGAGCTTATTGTAACCTTCACGAGTGATAAGTGGCGTCTTCACACGAAAATCCTGTCTGAATAAGAAGATGAATGTAGCCCGGTTAGCCAGGGCCGCAGAGTTACCGGCCAGGGTACCTCAACAACAGGAATAAAAGCCAGAGACGCATTCAGAATATCCCCTAAACATGACCACGCTGCTGGCAATTTTACCCTGCAATCCGTATAACTATCCCCTGTTTCTTAACCCGTAATAGCAAGATAATTGACCCATGATGAATGATTCGCTGAGCCGCATTATTGCGAGTGAGCTGCAGGCGCGCACTGAACAAGTCGACGCCGCTGTCCGCCTGCTGGATGAAGGAAATACCGTGCCGTTTATCGCACGTTATCGTAAAGAAGTGACTGGTGGGCTGGACGACACCCAACTACGACAACTGGAAACCCGTCTTGGCTATCTGCGCGAACTCGAAGAACGCCGCCAGTCCATTCTTAAATCCATTACTGAGCAGGGCAAACTGAGCGCGGAACTCAGTAACGCTATTAATGCTACGCTGAGTAAAACTGAACTCGAAGACCTTTATCTGCCCTACAAACCCAGACGGCGCACTCGTGGGCAGATTGCTATTGAAGCAGGGCTTGAACCGCTGGCAGATATGCTCTGGCAAACGCCATCACACCACCCGGAGCAAGTAGCCACCGATTATGTCGCGCCGGATAACGGCATTGCCGATGTCAAAACCGCCCTGGATGGCGCACGTTATATTCTGATGGAACGTTTCGCGGAAGATGCCGCCTTACTGGCGAAGGTGCGTAATTACCTGTGGAAAAGCGCCCATCTGGTTTCTCGCGTCGTCCCCGGGAAAGAGGAAGAAGGCGCAAAATTTCGCGATTATTTTGATTACCATGAAGCTATTTCGCTGGTGCCCTCACACCGCGCACTGGCGATGTTCCGTGGCCGTAACGAAGGCGTGTTGCAGCTATCTCTGAATGCCGATCCCCAATTTGATGAACCGCCGAGCGAAAGCCACGGTGAACACATCATCAGTGAACACCTTAATTTGCGGCTGAATAACGCCCCGGCCGACAGCTGGCGTAAGGCAGTGGTGAGCTGGACATGGCGTATCAAGGTGCTGCTGCACCTCGAAACGGAATTGATGGGTACTGTGCGCGAACAGGCGGAAAATGAAGCCATCAATGTCTTCGCCCGCAACCTGCATGATTTGCTGATGGCCGCGCCTGCCGGTATGCGTACCACGATGGGCCTTGATCCCGGCCTGCGTACCGGCGTTAAAGTGGCGGTAGTGGATGCCACCGGTAAACTGGTGGCTACCGACACTGTCTATCCGCACACCGGTCAGGCCGCGAAATCAGCGGCAATTATCGCTGCGCTCTGCCTGAAACATCACGTGGATCTGGTGGCTATCGGTAACGGCACCGCCTCACGTGAAACAGAACGCTTTTTCCTTGATGTGCAGAAACAGTTCCCCAACGTGCAGGCACAAAAAGTGATTGTCAGTGAAGCAGGCGCTTCGGTCTATTCTGCCTCAGAACTGGCGGCGCTTGAGTTTCCGGGTTTGGATGTGTCACTGCGTGGCGCCGTCTCAATCGCCCGCCGTCTGCAAGATCCGCTGGCGGAATTGGTGAAAATCGATCCGAAATCCATCGGTGTTGGTCAGTATCAGCATGATGTCAGCCAGAGTCAGTTGGCGAAAAAACTGGATGCGGTGGTCGAAGATTGCGTCAACGCAGTTGGGGTTGATCTCAATACCGCCTCTGTCGCCTTGCTGACCCGCGTTGCTGGCCTGACCACGATGATGGCGCAAAATATTGTCAGTTGGCGTGATGAAAATGGCCGTTTTCAGGATCGCCAGCAATTACTGAAAGTAAGCCGGCTGGGGCCGAAAGCATTCGAGCAGTGCGCCGGGTTTCTGCGCATCAATCACGGTGATAATCCACTGGATGCCTCAACGGTACACCCTGAAGCTTACCCGGTTGTCGAGCGTATTCTGGCGGCCACCCACCAGGCACTGCGGGAACTGATGGGTAACCCCACCGCACTGGGTAGCCTGAAGCCCGTTGATTTCACCGACGAGCGTTTCGGCGTGCCGACCGTGAGCGACATCCTCAAAGAGCTGGAAAAACCAGGACGTGATCCCCGTCCTGAATTTAAAACCGCAAAATTTGCCGATGGCATCGACACCATGAATGACCTGTTGCCCGGTATGATACTGGAAGGCGCGGTGACCAACGTGACTAACTTTGGCGCGTTTGTCGATATTGGTGTCCATCAGGATGGCCTGGTGCATATTTCATCGCTTTCTGACAGCTTCGTCGACGATCCGCATAAAGTGGTGAAAGCCGGTGATATCGTCAAAGTGAAAGTGATGGAGGTGGATCTGCAACGTAAACGCATTGCGCTGACCATGCGCCTTGATGAACAGCCGGGTGAAAAAACCGTGCGTACCAACAACAAAGGGCAAAACCGCGACAACGGGCGTCCATCTGCCGGCAAAGCACCTTCACGTGGTCATGCACAGCCTGCCGGTAACAGTATCATGGGTGATGCCTTAGCTGCCGCCTTCGGTAAAAAGCAGTAACGGCTGGCCGGCAATGGTCTGGTGCGCAAATCCCACCAGGCCATTGCCGCTGTCCATCAGCGCACGACCTCAGTTCTGAAGCTGAGCAGATGCTGACAAAACGTATCGGGATGAGAAATGAAAGGCGCATGTGCCGCCTTTTCCATCACTATCGACGTGCTATTTGGCCAGCGCTTATCCAGCAAGCCGGCGATATCACGCGGCACCAGGCCGTCAAGATAGCCATAGATACGTAACAATGGCACCTGTAGCGTCTGCATCTCGTCACGCAGGTCTGTGATGCGTAAAATCTCCAGCCCGTTGGTTAGCGCCGCTACTTCAGGCATCGGCTGTGATAACACCGCATTTTTCAGGGTGCGCGCATCCTGACGCTGACTGGTGGTCCCCAGCGTTTGCAAAGCAAGGAAACGCTCAACAGTACGCTGAAAATCGTGGCTAAGCTGGTGTTGAAATCCCTGTAATGTCTCAGGTTTAATCCCCGGCCAGCCTTCTCTGGCGCTAAAGCAGGGCGATGAGGCTACGCTTATCATTCCTGTAACCCGCTGAGGGAAACGCAATGCGATACGGCTGGCCACCAGCCCACCCAGCGACCAACCGAGATAAATAGCCTGCTGCGGCATCCATGACTGCAACACATCCACCATCTCATCGAGCGTCATTGCCGGGAAATCATGGCTGCGGCCAAATCCGGGCAAATCGACCAGGTGCAAACGAAAATGCGTACTGAGTCGATCAATAATGCCATGCCACACGGCCGCATTCAGTCCCCACCCGTGCAACAGCACAAGATCGACATTTCCTGTGCCCGTGCTGTGCCAGTAAAGCTGCGCCATCGGTTATTGTCCTGTTTTCGCCTGTTACGGAGAACCGTTATGCTACCAATACGAGGCGGATGTTGGCTATGCCAGATGCCGTTGATGCTACAACATCAGGGGATTTGTAGCTATTGTTCGCGCCGGTTACGGACGCTGCCCGTTTGCTGCCCATGGTGCGCCTTGCCGTCCGCTAATGCACAACATCGCTGTGGTCGTTGTTTGCGTCATCCGCCGCCATGGCAACATTTGATCCGGGTCAGTGATTATCGTCCTCCGCTCAGTACGGTTATTGCCCGTTTCAAGTTTTCGCGTATAACAGCACTCTCTGTGATGCTGGCCAGACTTATTTTGCTAAGCTGGTTAGAGGCAAGACGGTGTCGGCAAGTGGTGCGTCCGGATTTGTTACTGTCCGTCCCCCTGCATAAACAACGCGCATGGCGACGGGGATTTAACCAAACCGATTTACTGGCACGCCCGCTGGCGCACTGGATCGGTTGTGAATATCGCCCTGACGGCTTATGTCGTGTGCGTGCGGGGAATATTCAGCACCAACTTAGCGCTCAGGCACGCCGCCGCAATCTGCGTGGTGCCTTCAGGGTTGAAATGGCCGTGAATGGACGCCATATAGCATTGATTGATGACGTGGTGACCACGGGCAGTACGGTGGCCGAAATCAGCCGTTTGTTACTGCGCGCGGGGGCTGCCAGTGTGCAGGTTTGGTGCCTGTGCCGTACCTTGTAGCGCGCCAGTGTTGGGCGTATTCTTACTTATTAAATCAGTTAACTATTGAGCAATCGCCATGATCCTTATTACCGATGCTGCGCAAGAGCATTTCGCCAAACTGCTGTCGAACCAGGAAGACGGCACTCAGATTCGCGTGTTTGTCATTAACCCGGGGACCCCAACAGCAGAATGCGGTGTCTCCTATTGCCCGCCAGATGCGGTAGAGGCGACTGACACCGAACTGAAGTTTGATAAACTTTCTGCTTATATTGATGAGTTGAGCGCCCCTTATCTGGAAGATGCCGAGATCGACTTTGTTACCGATAATCTGGGCTCACAACTCACGCTGAAAGCACCAAACGCCAAAATGCGTAAAGTGTCCGATGATGCGCCCTTGATTGAGCGGGTGGAGTATCTTCTGCAGGCGCAAATTAACCCACAATTGTCAGGCCATGGCGGCCAGGTGTCACTGATGGAAATCACTGACGAGGGCTATGCGATTCTACAATTCGGCGGCGGATGCAATGGGTGTTCGATGGTGGATGTGACCCTGAAAGAAGGCATTGAAAAAGAGCTATTGTTAGCCTTCCCCGAATTGAAAGGGGTACGCGACCTCACCGAACACCAACGCGGTGAACACTCCTATTATTGATGGGCGTGGAATCTTCACACAGACCACCGTGGTTATTCGCCATGGTGTGAGCAGAACGCGCAATCTCTCCACGACCGCCCGCATCCAGCGGGCGACCTTTAGTCTGTTTCGCCTTTGCGCCGCTGGGAGTCAATATCCTGAATTAACTGACTAATTCGCTCATCAGAAAATATCGCTTCCAGTGTTTTACTCAACTTTCGCCGCCAGTTAGGGTACTGATCCACCGTGCCAGGCACGTTCACCGGTTGTTCCATATCCAGCCAGTCTTCCGGCTGTAATCCCAGCAACGCGCTATTGCTTTGCGCCAGGAAGTGCTGCATAGCCTGGTTTAATTCAGGTGACATCGGCAACTGGGCAGCACACGTCGTCAAACCCGACGGTACGCAACCGTATTGATGCAGCGTATTGAGCAGCGCTTGCTTTTGCCTGGCGCGCTGTTGATACAATGCGGACAACACCGCGTGGTCAGGATAGATCCCGAGGCTTTCCCCCAGGGTGAGATCGGCGGCACGCCAGAAACCGCGTAATGTGGGTAAATCATGGGTGGTGGCGCTGGCTATCGCCTGCCACGGCCAGACCTGTGGCGCGCGATAACAGTCATCACTTTCCTGCTCAAACCACAGAACTTTCCATGAGTACACCCCGTTGTCGCGCAACTTACCGACAATTTCCGCAGGTACTGTGCCTAAATCTTCACCAATGACCATACACTGATGGCGTTGACTCTCAAGGGCTAAAATCGCCAGTAAATCGTCAACCGGGTAGTGAACATAAGCCCCGTGATCAGCCGTTAACCCGTAAGGAATCCACCATAGCCGCAACATCGACATCACATGATCAATGCGCAATGCCCCGCAGCTGGTCATGTTCGCGCGCAGCAAATCGATAAACGGTTGATATCCGCGCGCCGCCAGCTTATGAGGATCAACAGGGGGTAATCCCCAGTTTTGTCCACGTGGACCTAACGTATCCGGTGGCGCGCCAATTGAGGCTTTAAGGCAATAAAGTGCGGGATCGCACCAGGTGTCCGCGCCCCCTTCCGCCACCCCGACAGCTAAATCGCGATACAGCCCGATGGGCATCTCCCGGCGCTGGCTGTGCTGCCAACAGGCATCAAACTGGCTGCTGGCCAGCCATTGTAACCACAGCCAGAAACGCACCTCCTGCTCATGTTGCCGACAAAACTGCGCTACTGCCGCATTATCGGCTTGCTGCAGTCGTTCCGGCCACACCGGCCAGCCCCAACATTGGGGATCTTCCCGGCGCATCGCCTCCTGTAAGGCATCGTAAGCGCCCTGATAAAACAACGCATCGCCACCGAGCAACATAAACTGTGCAAAGCGGGTACGCGTCTCATCGTCGGCCGCCCGCGTAGAAAAATGCCGCCATGCCAGGCGTAATGCCTCAATCTTCAGGCTATTGACGGCGGTATAATCAACCCATTCACTGTCGCGCGCCTGCCGCACACGCTGTTGCGTCGCTGGCTGGCGCCACCACTGCTGCGCGACATCGCTGTACTGAAAATCGGCCACCTGTGACACATCAATGTAAATGACATTGAGCCAGCGACGGGATGACGGGCTGTAGGGGCTGGCGCTTTCCGGATTAGCCGGATAAAGCGCGTGGATCGGATTCAGTCCGATAAAAGCACCGCCGCGATCAGCTATTGCGTCCAGCATCATGCGCAAGTCGCCAAAATCACCGATACCCCAGTTTCGTTCGGAACGCACGGTATAAAGCTGCACACATGCTCCCCACAACCGTTGCCCTTCACACAATACTGCGGGCTCAAAACAACGCGCAGGGGCGATAATTACCCGACATGACCATGCCTCTTCATGCCGGGTGAGCGTGAGCCTGTGGTAGCCGAATGCCAGCGATCGCGGCAGACATATTTGTTCACCGCCCGGGACCATGCCCTGGTATTGCTTACCTTGCTCGGTTTGCAGCCGCCAGTGAAACTGACCTTCTCCCACAACCGGCACACACCACTTGTCTGTCGCGCGAAACACACTTACTGCAGGCAAGGGCGTCGACTTTACCGGGCCTGGCGGCCCCATGGCGGCCAGTAATTGCGCGCTGGTCTGCGCACTGATAGCTTCTGGTTGTCCTTTGGCGTTGATATAACTGAGCGCAATACCTGCAGCACGCGCGGCCTGCTCATTGTCGGTGAGTTGCATACCTTGTCCTCAGCGTTAGCGTTTCGCCTGCCAGATCCGCTGTTGATAATCTCTGATGGCACGGTCGGAACTGAACATTCCGGTGCGCGCCGTATTGAGAATGGCAGCTCGCGTCCACGCGTTTTTATCACGCCACAGGATGTCCACTTGCTCCTGCGTCGTGATGTAGCTGGCGAAGTCAGCCAGAACCAGCCAGGGATCGCCACCAGGGCCCAGGCTATGCAGCAATGGCGCAAAAGCATGGCGATCTCCCTCACTGAACAAGCCGCTTTCCAGTTCACTCAGCAGCCTGTCAAGCACGTGGTCTTTCTGCCGCAGTTGCTGTGGATGGTAACCCGCGGCTTTTAATGCCTTCACCTCATCAACGGTATGGCCGAAAATAAAGATATTTTCATCACCCACTTGCTGCGCAATCTCGACATTCGCGCCATCCAGCGTGCCGATGGTCAGCGCGCCGTTCAGTGCCAGCTTCATATTTCCGGTGCCTGCAGCCTCATAGCCCGCGGTGGATATCTGCTCAGAGAGATCAGCCGCCGGGATCATCAGTTCCGCCACGGTGACGCGGTAATCGGGAATAAACACCACTTTGAGACGATCGCCGATGCGCGGATCGTTATTGATCACCTGCGCCACTTTATTGATGGCACAGATAATGTTTTTCGCCAGGTAGTAGCCCGGCGCCGCTTTGGCACCAAACAGAAAAACCCGGGGCACCGTATCCAGTTGTGGATTATCCCGTAGCTGTCGGTAGCAATGCAGAATATGCAGCAGCGCCAAATGTTGCCGTTTATACTCATGCAGGCGTTTGATTTGCACATCGAATAATGCCTGCGGATCCACCACAATACCGGTCAGTTGCCGGATATAACGCGTCAGATGCACTTTATTATCATGCTTAATCTGGCGATAACGCTGATGGAACACCGGGTCATCGGCGTACTTTTCCAGCCCTTTCAGCGCATCAAGGTCGGTGAGCCACGCCACCGGCAACACCTCATCAATCAACGATGCCAGTGCCGGATTGCATTGTTTTAACCAGCGGCGCGGGGTGATGCCATTGGTGACATTATGAAACTTCCCTGGCCACAGTTGGTGATACTCCGGGAACAGGTCACTCACCACCAGCGCGGAGTGCAGCGCCGCGACGCCATTGACCGCAAACCCGCTGATAACACACAGGTTAGCCATGCGTACCTGAGCCTCATGCACAATCGCCAGCTTCGCCCATATCGTCTCATTGCCCGGCCAGTGCTTAACCACCTGTTTTCTGAAGTGGGCGTCGATCTGCTTAATTAGCATCAAATGCCGCGGCAACAGATTGCGTAACAACCGCTCGTCCCAGTGTTCCAACGCTTCCGGCATTAACGTATGGTTGGTCCAGGCAAATACCTTGCTGGTGATACCCCAAGCCTCATCCCAGAGAAGTTGATGCTCATCAAGCAGCACGCGCAACATCTCCGGAATAGCAATAGCAGGATGCGTATCATTGAGTTGGATCACTTCGTAATCCGGCAAATCAGCCAATGGTCGTCCAGCCAGATGATGACGGCGTAGAATATCGGCGACAGTGCAGGCGCACTGGAAATATTGCTGCATCAGACGCAGCCGTTTGCCTTGTGAGTGGTTGTCATTAGGATAAAGGACTTTGGTCAGTTTCGCGGCGTCAATCCCTTGTTGCTCCGCCTGAAGAAATTTTCCCTCATTAAATAATGTGAGATCAAAAGGGTGTGCATGTGTGGCCTGCCACAGCCTTAGGGGCTGCGTCACCCCGTTGCCATAGCCGATAACCGGTAAATCCCAGGCTTCACCGCGCAAGGTCAATGCCGGTTGCCAGCAATACTGGCCCGCAGCGCTTTGCGTCACCGTACCGCCGATACCGACCAGCACATCCAACGCGGTATTGTGGCGAAACCACGGATAGCGCTCACGCTGCCAGTCATCCGGGGCTTCTTTCTGTTGCCCGTCAACGAACGACTGTTGAAACAAACCGTACTGGTAGTTAAGCCCGTAGCCGGTGGCGGATTGCCCTATGGTCGCCATCGAATCAAGGAAACACGCCGCCAGCCGCCCGAGACCGCCATTACCCAGGGCCGGATCCACCTCTTCTTCCAGCAAATGGCTGAGATCGATCATGTCTCTCGCCAGCACCGCCTTAACATCATCATACCAGCCGAGATTAAGCAGATTGTTGCCGGTCAGACGCCCGACAAGAAATTCCATCGAGATATAGTTAACATGGCGCTGTTTTTTCCTGGCGTTTGCCCGTGGCAACGATGCCAACAATTCCGCCAGCGCACCACTCACCGCGTGCCACCACTGATGTGTCGTCATGTCGACAGCCGCATTGAGACCAAGCGCTTGCCACTGACGGGTTAACGCCGCCTCAAAACGTGCCTGATTAAATTTATGCTGTGACATACACATGTCTTCCGGTAAGTGAATGATTGCGCCTGCGCTAACGAGTACGCTGTCACCGCCGACAGAGGAAAATTTGCATTGTATCAATCCGGATAACGCGTTAGCGGCTGTTGAGCGACCATCATCCGCCGCAACCGGCAAGAAAACCGTGCCGGTGCATGACGCCTCTTCAGGCAGTGGTACAACACGTGCTGTGCCTGAGGGGAATGCGTACAGTGTAACCTGCTGTCACAGGGTCAGCACAGCTCCAAATGAACTTCGTATTGTTCGATCACGCTCATCACGCTGGGCGGTGGCGCCTCATTGGTAAACAGGTAATCGATCAGTCCCATATTACCCAGGTTGACCATGGCATTACGGCCAAACTTTGAATGATCAGTCACCAACATCACACAGCGCGAGTTTTCGATAATTGCGCGTTTGGTACGAACTTCATGGTAGTCAAATTCCAGCAATGAGCCATCCATATCAATGCCGCTGATACCTAAAATGCCGTAATCGAGACGAAACTGAGAAATAAAATCGAGGGTCGCCTCGCCCATGATGCCACCATCACGGGTACGCACTTCCCCACCGGCGATTATCAGGCGGAAATCCGGTTTGCCCATCAGTAACATCGCCACATTGATATTATTGGTCACAATGCGCAAATTGCTGTGGTTCATCAGCGCATGGGCGACCGCTTCCGGCGTTGTGCCAATATCAATAAATAACGTAGAACCATCCGGTATCTGGCTGGCGACGCGCTGCGCAATGCGCGCTTTTTCCGCCGACCACATCATCTTTCTGTCTTGCCAGGCGGTATTTTCTGAACTGGAGGGCAGCGCTGCGCCACCATGATGTCGCTGAATTTTGTTTTGATCGGCCAGATCGTTAAGATCACGTCTAATGGTCTGCGGGCTAACGTCAAAATGCTCCACCAGCTCTTCCGTGCTGACATACCCCTGGCGCTGGACCAGCGCGATAATAGCGTCATGACGTTGCGTTTGCTTCACATGAATCTCCTGTTAATGGCTCGCACACCGGGTTGTTATTATTTTCCACCCGGTTTCTTGCTCCCGGGGACTCACAACTACACTGACTCACGCCGTACATGGCGCGTATCGACCCATGCCATGGTCAGACCCACCAATAAACCGGTAACATGCGCAGCATTGGCGATGGACAGTCCAAAGACATCAAAATAGCCCATAACCAGCCATAAAACCGCGAAAACAATCAAACCGCGTTCGAGGAAAACTCCGCTGGCGGGATCACGTTCGCCACGCAACCAGGCATAGCCCATCAGGGCATATACCACCCCTGACAGACCGCCAAACCAGACACCGCTGAATTTCGCCTGCATCCAGCCACTGAGTAACGCGGCAATCACCGTGATGACAAATAACTTACCACTACCGAGTCGTTTCTCAACGGCGCCACCGATATACCACCACCACAGCAGGTTGAAGACAATATGCAGTAACGAGAAATGCAATAATGCATGGCTGAACCAGCGCCATAGCTGAAAATACTGCGTCATATCGGCGGGCCAGGCAAGCCAGAACATCACCACCTGGTTGCCCAGTATCTGCATCAGGAGATAGACCACGATGCAGGCTATCATGATGGTTAATGTCAATGGACCGGCACGCTGGCGAATATTAGTCAGTATGCCGTTACGCTGATAATGTAAGCCGCTGTCGGTGTTACCGGTTTGCCAACTGGCCGCCTGATAGCGCGGATGAGAAGGATCGCGCACAAATTGCTGCAGCTCATGGTTGACCTGCTCAGCCTGCGCGTCATCCTCAAGCAGCAAGGTATAATGTTCATCATGCTCAATGCGCAACCTGACACCGCGTGTCGCCATATAGTCGACAAAGGCCTGTGCCAGACGCGGATTATTAAAATGGGTAATACGCTTCATTACGCTATCCGTCTGATTCATGTCATCGTTAATTAACAACGAAAGTATATATGCTAAATAATGCGCGTTGCCGGGAAACGCCGGCTAACAACACCGTGGTGCGTGGCAGGCATAAGGCTTGTTATCCTTATGTTTCAATTCGTTGTGGAAATTCCGCAAACCAGGCGTCAAAACCGCCATCAATGCTGTACACCTGTTCAAATCCCTGGCTTATCAAATACTGCGCTGCGTTCTGACTACTGTTGCCGTGGTAACACATCACCAATACGGGTGTCGTGACATCAGCCTGTTGCATAAAATCATGCAGCGAATCATTCGTCAGGTGAAACGCGCCGCTGACATGCGCCGTATTAAAACTTTGCACATCACGAATATCAACCAACCGTGCGGCGCCCAGCGCCAGGTGCGCATGTGCCTGATGGACGCTGATTCGTTCAAATTTTTCCATGGTATTTTCCGGTTAATGACACGGCTAACTTGGCGTCATTGTATCCTGAAGCATCGCCGCATTAACCTGATAAATTGCGTGTCTACTCACCTTTTCTTTACCCAGGAGTGTTAGCTGCATCACGCATAGGAGTTTTTATTGGCTTAACACTGGTAACAATGTTGGTTTTCGATTAATATTATGTTCGAAAACGAACATAGATGAACTATTCCGAACAGCGGAGGAGATCACATGGAAATCAAAGATCTGATCGTGATCGGCGGCGGTATCAACGGCGCCGGTATTGCCGCGGATGCCGCAGGACGTGGGCTGTCAGTGCTGATGCTGGAGGCGCAAGATCTGGCTTGCGCGACCTCTTCCGCCAGCTCGAAGCTTATTCATGGTGGCCTGCGCTACCTTGAGCACTACGAATTCCGCCTGGTCAGCGAAGCATTGGCTGAGCGTGAAGTTTTACTGAAAATGGCACCGCATATCGCCTTTCCCATGCGTTTTCGCTTGCCACATTGCCCCCATCTGCGCCCGGCATGGATGATCCGTATTGGCCTGTTTATGTACGATCATCTCGGAAAACGTGTCAGCCTGCCCGCCAGTAATGGTTTGCGTTTTGGTGCGGATTCAGTGCTTAAACCTGAAATTGTGCGCGGTTTCGAATATTCCGACTGTTGGGTCGACGATGCACGACTGGTACTGCTGAATGCGCAGGAAATGGTGAAACGCGGCGGTGAAGTCCGCACCCGTACCCGTGTCACGCGCGCCTGGCGTGAAGAGGGGTTGTGGGTCGTGGAAGCCGAAGATATTGACAGCGGAAAAACCCTCATCTGGCGCAGCAAAGGTCTGGTCAACGCCGCCGGTCCATGGGTTAAACAACTGTTCGACGATAGCCTGAAACTGAAATCCCCTTATGGCATTCGCCTGATCAAAGGCAGCCATATTGTGGTGCCGCGCGTACACAATCAAAAACAGGCCTACATTCTGCAAAATGAAGATCACCGCATCGTATTTGTGATCCCGTGGCTGGACGAATTTTCGATTATCGGCACGACTGACGTCGAATATCATGGCGATGCGCACGAGGTGAAGATCGATGATAACGAGATAGATTATCTGCTGAAGGTCTATAACGCCCATTTCAAAAAAACGCTGGTGCGTGATGACATTGTCTGGACATACTCAGGCGTACGACCGTTGTGTGATGATGAATCCAACTCACCCCAGGCCATCACGCGTGATTACACGCTGGATGTTCACGATGAGCAAGGGCAGGTGCCGTTACTATCGGTATTTGGCGGTAAATTGACCACCTATCGCAAACTGGCGGAACATGCGCTGGATCGGCTGGCGAAATATTATCCTGATGCCGGCCCCGCATGGACAAAAAACTGTGTGCTACCGGGTGGCGATATCGCCGGAACGCGGGAAGATTACGCCGCCAGCCTGCGTCGGCGCTACCCGTTTATTAGCGAAGATATGGCACGGCACTACGCATGTACCTATGGCAGTTGCAGTGAACGTCTGTTGCAGGATGCCAAAAGCCTCAGCGATCTGGGGGAACACTTTGGCCATGACTTCTACGAAGCTGAATTGCACTATCTGGTACAATATGAGTGGGTACGTCAGTTAGACGACGCCATCTGGCGCCGCACCAAGCTGGGCATGTGGCTGGACGCCGCGCAGCAAGCGCGCATCACCACCTGGCTGGACGAACACGCGAAAAAACCCTCACTGTCATTAGCCTCATAACCAGCCGGCTGTTCTCCCACGCCGCGAAATCCGGGCCAGATACTTATCTGGCCCAATAAAAACGATGCGCTACAGCCGTACCGGCGAAATATGCCAGATCTCATCCGCATACTCCTGAATCGTACGATCGGAAGAAAAGTAACCCATATTGGCAATGTTGAGCGCCGCGCGACGTTGCCACTCCTCCGGTTGACGGAACAGCGCATCCACCTCGTCCTGGGTATCGACATAGTAGCGATAATCCGCCAGCAGTTGATAATGGTCCCCCAGGCTGACCAATGAATCAAAAATACTGCGATAACGACCGGGCTCCTGCGGACTGAAGACACCCGTGGCGATTTGTGTCAGCGCCTGATGCAATTCGGCGTCCTGTTCATAATATTCTCGCGCGTTATAGCCATTATTACGCAACGCTTCCACTTGTGGCGTAGTATTGCCGAAAATAAAGATATTCCCCTCACCGACATGTTCGCGCATCTCCACATTGGCGCCATCCAGCGTACCGATAGTTAACGCGCCGTTGAGGGCAAATTTCATATTGCTGGTACCCGAGGCTTCCGTGCCCGCCAGTGATATCTGTTCGGAGAGATCTGCCGCTGGAATAATGATCTGTGCCAGGCTAACGCCATAGTTAGGAATGAACACCACTTTCAGTTTGTTCTTCACTTGTGGATCACTGTTGATCACTTTCGCCACATCATTAATCAAATGGATGATGTGTTTCGCCATGTAATAAGCGGAAGCCGCTTTACCGGCAAAGAGATTAACCCGTGGCACCCAGTCACCGTCCGGTGCTGCCTTGATGCGGTTGTAGCGTGTGATCACATGCAACACATTAAGCAACTGCCGTTTATATTCATGAATGCGTTTGATCTGCACATCAAACAGCGCGTGCGGATCAAGCACAATATCCAGGTTCTTCGCCACCCATTCCGCCAGACGTTTTTTGTTCGCCAGCTTGGCCTCGGCAATCTGTTCTATAAATGCCGGATAATCAATCTGGGGTTTAATTTCCGCCAGTTGACTGAGATCAGTACGCCAGGTGCGACCAATGGCCTTATCCAATACAGCAGAAAGCGCTGGATTAGCCAATGCCAGCCAGCGGCGCGGAGTAACGCCATTGGTTTTATTACAGAAACGGCCCGGAAATAAGCTGGCGAAATCGGCAAATAACGATTGCACCATCAACCTCGAGTGTAATTCAGACACCCCATTGACTTTGTGGCTTACCACCACCGCCAGCCATGCCATGCGAATCTGACGACCATTTTTTTCATCAATAATGGAAATCCGCGTCAGCAGATCCTGATCATGCGGGTAGTGGTCCTGAATGGTTTTAAGAAAGTAATCATTAATATCAAAGATAATCTGCAAATGGCGCGGCAGGATCTTACCAATCATATCCACCGACCAGGTTTCCAGCGCCTCGGTCATCAGCGTATGGTTGGTATAAGAAAATACCTGGCAGGTGACTTCAAACGCATCGTCCCAGTTAAATTTGTGTTCATCGACCAGCAGCCGCATCAATTCCGGAATCGCCAATACCGGGTGGGTATCATTAAGATGAATGGCAATTTTATCCGCAAGATTATCAAAGGTTTGATGCATTGCCCAATGACGGGTCAGAATATCCTGTACCGTAGCGGAAACTAAAAAATACTCCTGGCGCAGGCGTAATTCGCGCCCGGAATAGGTGGAGTCATCCGGATAAAGAACGCGAGATACATTCTCGGAGTGGTTTTTATCTTCCACAGCGGCGAAATAATCGCCCTGGTTGAACTTACCGAGATTGATTTCGTTACTCGCCTGCGCGCTCCATAGCCGCAAGGTATTGGTGGCATCGGTATCGTAGCCGGGAATAATCTGATCGTAGGCCATTGCCAGTACTTCTTCCGTCTCAAGCCAGCGTATTTTTGTCCCTTCGAGCTGGAGACGCCCACCAAAACGCACCTTATAGCGGGTGTTGAAACGTTGAAACTCCCAGGGATTGCCATATTCCAGCCAGTAATCCGGCGATTCCGCCTGCTGGCCATCAATGATGTTCTGTTTGAACATGCCATATTCATAACGAATACCATAGCCGCGTCCCGGTAGCCCCAGCGTAGCCAGCGAGTCAAGGAAACAGGCGGCCAGCCGGCCTAAACCACCATTGCCGAGGCCCGGATCGCTTTCTTCTTCCACCAGTTCGGCGAGGTCCAGCCCCATTTCATTCAGGGCGGTGTTGAGATCGTCATAAATCCCCATCGCCAATAACGCATTGGACAACGTGCGCCCAACCAGAAACTCCATCGACAAATAATACACCTGACGCACATCCTGCGATAACTGCGCACGGCTGGAACGCAACCAGCGCTCCACCATGCGATCACGCACGGCCAGTAAAGATGCGTTAAGCCATTCATGCTTATTGGCAACGGAAGGGTCCTTACCCAGCGTAAACATCAGCTTATAGGCAATTGAGTTTTTTAGTGCTTCCACGGTCAATGTAGGTGAGGCGTAAGTAAAGGGTGCATTCATAGTCAGTATCCCGGATTCCGATTACAGCAAACGTTGATAAAGATCACGATAGGCTTGCGCTGCCACTTGCCAGCTAAAATCCATCGCCATCGCCTGACGCTGAACATAACGCCACAGGGAAGGACGGGACCATAAAACAAACGCACGACGAATGGCGCGCAGTAACGACCAGGCATTACTGTCTTCGAAACTGAATCCATTGGCGAGGCCATCGGCCAGATTCTCCAGAGAGCTGTCATTCACCGTGTCCGCTAACCCGCCGGTTCGGCGCACCAAGGGTAACGTGCCGTATTTAAGACCATATAGCTGCGTTAACCCACAAGGCTCAAAACGGCTTGGCACCATAATGATATCCGCACCGCCCATGATGCGATGCGAAAATGCTTCATGATAGCCAATCTGTACCCCGACACTGCCCGGATGTTCCGCCGCCGCCGCGAGAAACCCTTGTTGCAGCCCGGCATCCCCCGCGCCAAGCAACACCAGTTGCCCGCCCTGTTCCAGCAGACCGGGCAGTGCTTCCAGTACCAGATCCAGCCCTTTTTGCCGAGTCAGTCGACTGACGACCGCAAACACTGGCGCTTTATCATCCACGTTAAGCCCCATGGTAATTTGCAACTGGCGTTTGTTCTCTGCTTTGGTGTCCAGCGTATCGCGGTCATAACGCACATTCAGCAACGGGTCATGCGCCGGATCCCAAATCAATGCATCAACGCCATTGAGAATGCCACTGAGTCGACCTTCACGCGCACGCTCCACCAACAATGCTTCCATGCCATAGCCAAACTCTGGCAAGGTGATTTCGCGCGCATAGGTGGGACTTACCGTCGTAATGTGGTCAGCGTAGTAAAGCCCGGCTTTGAGGTACGAAATCTGCCCATAGAATTCCAAACCGTGCATGGCGAAGAACGAGCGGGGAAGCTGAATTTGATCAAGATGATGGGCGGAGAATAATCCCTGATAAGCCAGATTATGCACGGTAAATACCGATTTCGCCGGATGCCCGCGCGCGGCCAGATATGCGCAGGCCAGTCCCGCATGCCAGTCATGAGCATGGACAATATCGGGGCGCCACCAGCTGTCCAACCCGCAGGCGATTTCACACCCCATCCAGCCCAGCAAGGCAAACCGCAGATAGTTGTCCATATAGGCGAACTGCGATTCATCGTGATACGGGCTACCTGGCCGGTCATACAAACCTGGTGCGTCAATAAGATAAATGCCCACCCCGTTAAAATAGCCGAAATGCAGGCGGACAAACCCGGCGAAGGTTTGCAGTTCGGCAACCAGCGTGGTGTCAGTGATCCCTTTACGTACGTCTGGAAATGCCGGAATTAACACGCGAGTATCCGTGCCATCTGCGATTTGTGCTGCCGGTAATGCCCCTACAACATCAGCTAACCCGCCCGTTTTCAGCAGTGGAAAAAGTTCTGAACAGATATGCAAAACCTGCATTCTCGGCCCCTTCATTAGTAATCAGGTACAATCGCCACGTCAATTTCACTGTGTCCGTTCTGATCGGACTGGTCGCACTATCCAGCCAGCCTGGCTAACATGTCGCGTGTAACCAGCACAATACCTTCTTCTGAACGAAAAAAACGGTGGCTGTCTTCATCAGGATTCTCACCAACGACCATCCCTTCAGGGAGAACGCAAGCGCGATCGATGACACAGCGGCGCAGACGGCAGGAACGCCCAACCACCACATCCGGCAACAGCACCGAAGAATCAATATTGCAAAAAGAGTTAATCCGCACGCGGGGGAACAGCACCGAATGCACCACCACGGAACCCGAGATAATACAGCCGCCGGAAACCAGCGAATTCATGGTCATCCCATGACTGCCCGACCGATCCTGGACGAATTTGGCTGGCGGCAACGGCTCCATATGCGTCCTGATGGGCCATTCATGATCGTACATATCCAGTTCTGGCATCACCGAAGCCAGATCAAGATTGGCGCGCCAGTAAGCCTCCAGCGTACCGACATCACGCCAGTAAGGCGGCGCGGCGTCATCACTTTGGACACAAGAGCTATTGAAGGAGTGAGCATACGCCTGACCTCTGGCGACGATATTCGGCAACAGATCTTTGCCAAAATCGTGACTGGATTCCGGGCGCCGTTGATCCTCTTCCAGCAAGTCATAAAGATACCCGGCATCGAACACATAAATCCCCATGCTGGCCAGAGCCTGGGTTTCATCTCCGGGCATGGCCGGCGGTTGCACCGGTTTTTCAATGAAATCGATCACCCGGTTGTCTTCATCTACCGCCATCACACCGAAAGCGCTGGCTTCAGCCAGTGGTACCGGCAAGCAGGCAATGGTACAGCGCGCATCATTGGCCACATGGTCGAGTAATATGCGCGAATAATCCATTTTATAGATATGATCGCCCGCCAGAATGATGATGTATTGCGCGTTGTAGCGCCGGATAATATCGAGGTTTTGCGTCACCGCATCCGCGGTACCGCGATACCAGTGTTCAGTGGAAAAGCGCTGTTGCGCTGGCAGCAGATCAACAAATTCATTCATTTCTTCATTAAAAAATGACCAGCCGCGCTGAATATGTTGAACCAGAGTATGTGATTGATATTGTGTGATAACGCCAATCCGGCGAATGCCCGAATTCAGGCAGTTCGATAAGGCAAAATCAATGATGCGGAACTTACCGCCAAAGTGTACCGCCGGTTTGGCGCGTTTTGCGGTGAGATCTTTCAGCCGCGTGCCGCGTCCACCCGCAAGGATCAAGGCAACAGTTTGCGTCGGCAATTGTCGCGCCAGCATCAGGTCATCCGTTTTTTCTAATTTAAGCATGTCTGACTCCTTTTACTTGCTTGAGGAACGCGCTTACGCCATGTGCAGGAGCATGCCAGACCGTTGACAAAATGGGGTTATCATCCCCGGCAAAAGGCGGTATGGCGCGCCATTCACCCTCGGGTAGTGCGATGTCGCTGACATATTCGGTCGCATTCAGGGTTATCAACCAACAGCCAGAGAGCAGAATTTGTAATTGATGCGGCCCCTGCTCCCACTCATCATGATTCAGTGGCTGACCGCAGGTATTGAGCCACTGCACATTCCCGTCATTCTCCTGCCACCAGGCATCTTGCGTTAGCGCCGGGATATGACGGCGGAGATGGATAAGCGCGGCGGTAAAATCAAACACCCCCCCCTCCCGATGGCGCCAGTCGAGCCAGGTCAGCGCATTATCCTGGCAGTAAGCGTTATTGTTGCCATGCTGGCTGTGCCCATGTTCATCCCCTGCCAGCAACATCGGCGTGCCTTGCGCCAGCAATAATGTTGTCAGCAAGGCATGAACGCTACGCCGCCGCCGTTCATGGATATCCTGGGGAGCATGCAACCCTTCGCAGCCATGGTTATGACTGAAATTACTGTTGCTGCCATCGCGATTATCTTCACCGTTGGCTTCATTGTGTTTATGCTCAAAACTGACCACATCAGCTAAGGTAAACCCATCATGTGCCGTGATCAGATTGAGGCTGGCGGACGGCAACCGCCCATGGTGTTGAAAGCGATCACTGGAAGCGGCAAAACGGCGCGCGAATTCACCATTGGAGAGCGAACCGTGCAACCAGTAACGACGCACGTCATCACGAAAATGATCGTTCCATTCGGCAAAGGGTGACGGGAAATTACCCATCTGATACCCGCCCGGGCCAATATCCCAGGGTTCAGCAATCAGTTTGACGTGTGACAATATCGGGCAAGACTTGAGGGCGGCAAACAAGGCGGCGTCAGGCTGATATTCCGGCGTGCGCCCCAGCACAGTGGCCAGATCGAAGCGAAAACCATCCACATGGCACACCGTAACCCAATAACGCAGGCACCCCAGCGCCCAGTCACGCACCTGCGGGTGACGAAGGTTGAGCGTGTTACCGCAGCCGGTCCAGTTATGATAATCGCCCTGCTCTGTCAGCCAGTAGTAAGTGGCATTATCGATGCCACGAAAGGAAAGGGTAGGCCCGGTAGTGTCCAGTTCGGCGGTATGATTAAACACCACATCGAGGATCACTTCAATCCCGGCGGCATGCAGGTTCTTTACTGCCTGCTGAAACTCCTGACGAGCACTGATACCGTCCGTACCCGAGGCATAACGCGGATCGACCGCCCACAGTGCAAAGGGGTTATAGCCCCAATAATTACTCAGCCCTGAACGCAACAACCGCGGCTCGCTGGCGAAATGCGCAATCGGCAACAGCTCGAGCGTGGTGATGCCAAGTTCGCGCAAATAGTCGACCATCACCGGATGGCCTAACGCGGCGTAAGTCCCCCGTTGTTTTTGCGCAATCTCCGGATGTAATTTGCTCAACCCACGCACATGGGCTTCATACACCACTGTGCTGCCCCAGGGAATACGCGGCGGAACATCGTCTTCCCAGTCAAAATCATCGGCGATGACCAGGCTTTTCGGCGCCAGCGCCGCGTTATCCTGCGGGTCGAGCGTCCATTCCCCCCCCTGAAACAACGGGCTGTCCGGCACGTCGCCTTCCACGGCGTGGGCGCAAGGATCGACAAGCAGTTTGTTTGGATTAAAACGATGCCCCTGAGCGGGCGCCCAGGGGCCGTGTACACGATAACCGTAGCGCTGTCCTGGTTTTAGCGCCGGAAAATAACCGTGCCAGATATTCGCTGTACATGCCGGCAGGTCATACCGTGTTTCTTTATTCTGCTCATCGAACAGGCACAGTTCCACGCGCTGCGCATACAGTGAAAATAAGGTAAAATTCACCCCATTGCCATCAAAACTGGCACCTGGCGGGGTCGGCTTGCCGGCACTCAAATGGCTCATGGCGCCTCCCTGATAAGCCAAAGGGTGGCCAGCGGCGGTAAGGTCAGGCTCAGTGAGTGAGCTCGCTGGTGGCTGGCAACCGGCTGGCTGGCGACCACGCCGCCATTTCCCACATTGCTACCGTGATAATGTGCGGCATCGCTATTGATCACTTCACGCCAGTTACCGGGTTGATTGATGCCAAAACGGTAATGATAACGCGGTACCGGGGTGAAATTGCTGGCGACGATCACCTCATTCCCGGCGCGATCACGACGCACAAAGACAAATACTGAATTTTCCGCATCGTCCACCACCAGCCATTCAAAACCGTTCGGATCGAAATCAAGCTGATGCATTGGCGTGTAGTGGCGATAAGTCAGGTTGAGATCGCGCACCAAACGCTGGACACCGTGATGCCAGTTGTCTTCGCCTTCCAGCAAGTGCCAGTCAAGGCTGATATCATGATTCCACTCTTTCCCCTGAGCAAATTCATTGCCCATAAACAACAGCTTTTTACCCGGGAATGCCCACATCCAGGCGTAATAGGCGCGCAAATTCGCGAACTTTTGCCATGCGTCGCCCGGCATACGATCAAGCAGCGAGCGTTTTCCGTGGACCACTTCATCATGTGAGAGCGGCAACACAAAATTTTCGCTGTAGTTGTACATCATGCCGAAGGTCATCAGGTGGTGAAAATGGCGACGCCAGAGCGGATCCTGTTGCATATAATCCAGCGTGTCATGCATCCAGCCCAGGTTCCATTTGAACCAGAAACCGAGACCGCCAGATTCCGGAGGCCGCGTAACACCAGGGAAATCGGTGGATTCTTCCGCAACGGTAATGCTGCCCGGCGCCTCCTGACCCAGCGCGTGATTGGTATAACGCAGAAACGAGATGGCTTCGAGATTTTCGCGCCCGCCATAATAATTGGGGATCCATTCGCCTTCGGCGCGACTGTAATCCCGGTAAATCATCGACGCCACCGCATCGACGCGCAGACCATCAATACCGAAACGCTCCAGCCAGTACAGCGCGTTACCCGCCAGGTAATTACTGACTTCACGCCGGCCAAAGTTATAAATCAGTGTATTCCAGTCCTGGTGGTAGCCTTCGCGGGGATCGCTATGCTCATACAATTCCGTGCCGTCAAACTTGGCTAAACCAAAATCATCCGCAGGAAAGTGACCGGGCACCCAGTCCAGCAACACGTTAAGGCCGGCGTCATGCGCACAGGCGATAAAATGGCGGAACTCATCGCGGGTACCAAAGCGCCGGGTCGGAGCATACATGCCCAATGGCTGATATCCCCAACTACCATCAAACGGATGCTCATTAATCGGCAGCAATTCCAGATGGGTGAAGCCCATCGCTTTCACATACGGGATCAGTTGTTCTGCCAGTTCTTTATAACTCAGCCAGAAGTTGTTATCAGTGTGACGACGCCAGGAACCCAAATGGACTTCATAGATCGCTATCGGCGCGTCAAAAGCATTAGCTGCCTGACGCGCTGCCGCCATTGTCACTTTTTCCGGCAAGCCGCAAATCATTGATGCAGTTTGCGGGCGCATTTGAGCTTCAAAGGCGAAAGGATCAGCTTTCAGATGTAATTGTCCCGTCGCATCAATCAGTTCGAACTTATAAAGCTGCCCATTATGCGCACCCGGGACAAACAACTCCCAAACGCCGCTTTCCGCGCGAAAACGCATAGGATGGCGACGACCATCCCAGTAGTTGAATTCGCCAACCACCGAAACACGGCGAGCATTGGGCGCCCATAGCAAAAAACGGGTGCCGGTTATGCCATCAATGACCTCACGATGAGCGCCCAAAGTTTCATAAGGGCGTAAATGCGTGCCCTCTGCCAATAACCAGCCATCCAGATCTTGCAATAACGGGCCGAAACGATAGGCGTCATCAATCAGGTGTTGTTCACCATGCCAGATGACGGCCAATTGATAACGAAACGGTTTTTTACGCCGCGGCACCACCGCACAAAAAAAACCACGCACATCCAGTCGGTTAAGTTGAACACATTTACGTCCGGTGTGGGTTTCAATGACCCAGACGTCGGAAGCATCAGGCAGCAAAGCACGCACTTCCAGTCCTGCGGCGGTTTGATGCATCCCGAGCAGAGAAAAGGGATCGGCATAATGGCCGGAGATAATGGCATCGATCGCCTGACTATCAGGGAGCTCTGACATGACTTTCTTCCTGTGACATTTGGCAGACGAAACAATAACAAACTGAATAATCAGGTGTTATTGCCTGCACTGCGCTTCATTGAGCCATCAACACGCCGGCAGGAAAGACAACCGTTCAGTGGCAAAAATATCCATGACCAGGCGCAATAACATGCAGTACGGAAAGTAAAACCAGACAAACACCAGTACACCCTAATTAAGCATAGCCAGGACCGGCAGTAAGCTGATGTGGTTGGCAAAAAATAATTTTCTGCCAACCCGGAAAAGACACAAATCACCCGGGAAGGGATCGCATGCAGAAACCGGGAGCCCGGATCCTGCTGGAGTGAATCAGACCAACGCCTGATATTGCACCCTCAGAGGCTCAACAGCGCACGTTGAGGGTCCGGCCGGGTCTAATTAACCAACAGGCGCAGCATACGCCGTAGTGGTTCAGCCGCCCCCCACAACAGTTGATCGCCGACCGTGAAGGCGGAAAGATATTCCGGCCCCATATTCAGCTTCCGCAAACGGCCCACGGGAGTGGAGAGGGTTCCGGTTACCGCTGCGGGCGTCAGCTCGCGCATCGTCAACTCGCGATCATTCGGCACCACTTTTACCCATTCATTGTGATCTGCCAGCAATTGTTCAATGTCAGCCAACGGCACATTTTTTTTCAGTTTCAAGGTAAATGCCTGACTGTGGCAGCGCAGCGCGCCAACACGCACGCACAAACCATCCACCGGAATAATGTTACCGGTTGCGAGGATTTTGTTGGTTTCAGCCTGCCCTTTCCACTCTTCGCGGCTCTGGCCATTTTCCAGTTGTTTGTCAATCCATGGGATCAAACTGCCTGCCAACGGCACGCCGAAGTTGTCAGTCGGCAAGACGCCGGAACGCGTCATTTCCGTCACGCGACGTTCAATATCCAGAATCGCTGAGGCCGGATCTTGCAGCGCTTTCGCAACATGATCGTGTAACATACCCATCTGGATCAGCAGTTCGCGCATATGCCGGGCGCCGCCGCCTGACGCCGCCTGGTAAGTCGCCACTGAGGCCCATTCCACTAAATCATTAGCAAACAGCCCGCCAAGCGACATCAGCATCAAACTTACCGTACAGTTACCGCCAACAAAGGTTTTGATCCCGTTATCCAGTGCCTGACGGATAACATGATGGTTAACCGGATCAAGAATGATGACCGCTTCATCATCCATCCGCAGTGAAGAAGCTGCATCAATCCAGTAGCCCTGCCAGCCACTGGCGCGCAACCTGGGGTAGATGTCATGGGTATAATCCCCGCCCTGGCAGGTGATGATGATATCCAGTGCTTTCAGTGCATCAATATCGTACGCATCCTGCAAGGAGCCGGCTGACTGGCTGCCAAATGCCGGTGCTGCCTGGCCGTGTTGCGACGTAGAGAAAAAAACCGGGCGAATGGCGTCAAAATCGCGCTCTTCGCTCATGCGTTGCATCAGGACGGACCCGACCATGCCACGCCAACCTATAAAGCCTACATTTTTCATTTAACACCCGCTTCAGGCGATCCGCCAACAATGATGCCTGTCTGTCTAAGTGAAAGCGCGAACCCCATAAGAAGATTCATGCCAAAGTGATAATTAAGTTTACCTGTATCCGTCAACTCTACAAAATGCAACACCACTGGCAAGTGAATTAAATCAATAGTAGCTGTTTTTTAATCAACAGCGCTTATATCAAGGATGAAAACGCAGGACTGAAGAGAAAAGTAAAATGACTGAAATGATTTCCGCAACCATTCTGTTGTTGCTGATTATGGACCCCCTTGGCAATTTGCCGATTTTTATGTCGGTATTAAAACATCTCGAGCCGAAACGTCGCCGGGTGGTGGTGGTGCGGGAAATGCTGATTGCGCTGGTGATCATGTTGCTGTTTTTGTTTACTGGCGAAAAAATGCTTGCGTTTCTGAATCTGCGCACCGAAACCGTGTCCATTTCCGGCGGGATTATTCTGTTTCTGATCGCCATCAAAATGATTTTTCCGTCCAGTGAAAACAACAACAGTGGTCTCTCCGCTGGTGAAGAACCTTTTCTTGTCCCGTTGGCGATTCCACTGGTGGCGGGACCTTCATTGCTGGCAACGCTGATGTTGCTGTCACACCAGTACCCTCACCAAATGGGCCATCTGGTCAGTGCATTATTGATCGCCTGGGGTGTATCCGCCGTTATCCTGCTGCTATCGGGCCTGTTTCTGCGTTTACTGGGGGACAAAGGCGTTAACGCGCTGGAACGCCTGATGGGGCTGATTTTGATTATGCTGGCAACACAGATGTTCCTCGACGGCGTACGTACCTACCTGAAGTTATAAGGTTCCCCGTCGCCGACGGGCTGGCGTATCACGCCACAACGCTCAACCCGGAAGTGCGCGGCATCACGCATTACGGGCGATGACCCGCTCAATCGCCGCAATGGCGGCAGCCACCACCTCCTGCAGCGGTGGTGTGATATCCACTATCAGGACATCGGGTTCATCGGCGCCCGGTTCTTCCAGCGTGGCAAACTGTGTCGCCAGCATTCCCGGTTTGAAAAAGTGTCCTTTCCGCGCTTTTAGCCGTGATTCAATGGTGCCCGCATCGCCTTTCAGGTAGATGAATGAGAGATTGTCATTCCCCTGGCGAAGGCGGTCACGGTAACGTTTTTTCAGTGCCGAACAGACAATAATGGAGAGATCGTTGGTGCGCTGCATCGCAAAAGCGGCATCATTCAACGACGCCAGCCAGGGGTCGCGATCATCGTCGTTGAGCGCATGGCCCTGCGCCATTTTTAAAATATTGGCGCGCGGGTGAAGGAAATCGCCATCGAGAAACGCGGTATGTAGCTGGCTGGACACCGCGCTGGCCACCGCTGATTTACCGCTGCCAGACACACCCATCAAAATAAACACATGGTGTAACGCGGGATTTTTTTTCATAAAACCACTCCTGTCAACGAATAATGTTACCGATAACATCGGCGTCATACATTCTCATGACCCGCGCTTTTTCTGGCAACTGATATGCACAGAATGAAGCAAAAATGTGAAGTAGCGCAAAAAAATGAACCTCAGATGCTGCCGCCTGCAATGATGTCAAAGCCAACATCCCGCCGTTTGCTCATTGGTTGATCGCCATTGATGCACGCAAGCAACATCGTCGCCGCTTCGCGCCCGATGCGCTCACGGGGCGTGAGTACCGTGGCCAGGGGTGGTGTGACAACATGAGCAATATCATGGCCATGAAACCCGGCAATCGCCATCTGCCCTGGAATGTGTAATCCCTGGCGCTGGCATTCAAACATCGCGCCGGCCGCCAGGTCATCGTTGGTACAAAACAGGCTGTCGGTTTGCGGATAGCGTTGCTGCGTTTCGCGCAATAGTCGGGCCCCGGCGCTGAATGACGACGCTGCCGTCATCATCACACTGTGAGGCTCCAGGTGCGCTTCACGCATCGCTATTTCATAGCCCTGTTGCTTTTGTAACGTGCGCTCATCAAAGCGGGCGCCAAGATAAACCGTATGTCGGTGTCCTTTTGCCAGAATCGCGCGGGTCATCTGGCGCGCGGCTTCGACATTATCAAACCCAACCGCCATATCGAGACAGGGAGAAACCGAGTCCATCATTTCAACCACCGGGATACCGTCAATGCCAATCATGCGCAGGCTACCCGGCGTATGATGCCGTTCCGTCAGAATCAAACCATCAATGTTCCAGCCAAGCAACGAACGCAACTGACGTTCTTCTTTTTGCGGATCATAACCAAAATGGCTTAACAGTGTCTGATATCCGGCGGCATCGGTGACAGTTTCAATGCCACGCAACACATCAGCAAAAACCTGATTGGTCAGTGAAGGCAACAGCACGCCGATTGCCCGGCTGGTGGCGTTTGACAGCATATCAGGCGCACGATTTGGAATATAACCCAATTCATCCAGCGCCAGCGCAATCTTATGACCTAACGCAACGGATACCCGCTCAGGGTTGCGCAGATAACGGCTGACCGTCATTTTCGTGATACCCACGCGATCAGCAACATCCTGCAACACAGGTCTTTTTTTCTTCATCATGATGGGTGATAACTCAGGGGAAACAGCCCTGAGTGTACAAAAAAAATGCGGAGGAAACGAGAATGGACAAAACGGGGGCGAGAGTTCGCCCCCGTTTTAGTAACAGCCCCCGCAATTACACCGGCGGCAAATCAAACAATAACAGTTCGGCCGCGCTGTCAGCCACAATGGTCAGTTGATTTTCGTCCCACAGCGCTATCCCATCGCTGGTGGTCGCTTGCTGGCCATTCACCTGAACATCCCCCTTGATCACCTGAATCCAGATACGACTGGCAGCATCAACATCCAGTGTGGCCTGCTCGCCGTGGGTGAGTAACCAACGCGTCAACGTCATATCTTGCCAGACCCGCAGTGAACCTGCGCGTGCATCCGGTGATAACACCAGTTGGCGCCCAGGAACATCCGCGAAACGGCGCTGGTCATAACGCGGCTCAATGCCGTTTTTTTGCGGAATAATCCAAATCTGGTACAAATGCAGCGGCTCACTGTGGCTGGCATTGTACTCAGAGTG
>JAATFO010000058.1 GCA_015655145.1 Enterobacterales bacterium
AGCCCGGATCTCGATCATATCGCGGCGTTGCTGGCAGGCTCTTTTGCTGATCGTATTGCGCGTCGGCGCGGTGAAGCGGGACGTTACCAGTTAGCCAACGGCATGGGCGCGATGCTGGCGCCTGATCAGGATCTGACCCGGTATGAATGGTTGATCGCCCCGTTATTATTACAGGGAAGCGACCAACCCGATGCCCGTATTTTGCACGCCATACCGCTGGACATTGCCAAACTGACGGCCGCCTGTCCGCACTTGCTACAGACGGTGACGGACATCGAGTGGGATGAAGAGAAAGGCACGCTACGCGCATGGAAGCGGGAAAAAATAGGTCAGTTGGTATTGAAATCAACGCCCCTGGCAAAACCGGAAACGCAGGTGTTGCATACAGCGCTGTTGCGCTGGATCCGCACTCAGGGGCTGGGGGTACTGAACTGGACCACGGAGGCGCAACAACTGCGTCTGCGTCTGCACTGTGCGGCACAATGGCTGCCGGCAGAAGGCTGGCCTGCCAGCGATGACGCACATTTGCTCGCCACCTTAGAACACTGGCTGTTACCCATGATGGCAGGCGTGCGCGATGTGCACGGCCTGCGGCAAATCAATCTGAGTCGGGCATTATTACAATTACTCACCGGATCACAGCGTCAGCGGCTGGATAGTGCGTTGCCAACTCATTACACTGTGCCGACCGGAAGTCGTCTTCCTGTTCGCTATGATTCGACGACGCCACCGGTGCTGGCGGTGCGTTTGCAGGAGATGTTTGGTGAAGCGCACAACCCCTGTGTGGCCGATGGACGGGTTGCGTTGGTGCTGGAATTATTATCGCCCGCACACCGCCCGTTGCAGATTACGCAGGACTTAGCCGCATTTTGGCAGGGTACGTATTCGCAGGTAAAAAAAGAGATGAAGGGGCGCTATCCGAAGCATCACTGGCCGGATGATCCCGCCAGTGCGCCGCCGACGCGCCGGACGAAAAAGTTTTCCCCGCCATCCTGACTGTGGATGGCGACATCCCTGATTTCGGAGGTTTCTGCTTTCCGAACCGGGTCAGTCAGAACAGAGTGGTCGGCCTGGCCGACGGTGAATCCCTGGAGAAATAACACGCATGTCTGGGAACGATCGCGAACCTATCGGGCGTAAAGATAAAGCGCCAAAATTGCCGCGTCACAGGGCCGACAAAGTCCGCCACAGGGAAGAAGAAGATCAGGATGATTACGATGATGATGATGAGGACGAGGAGATAACATCTATGCCACGGAAAGGGAAGGCGCGCCCGATGCGTAAAAAAAGAGGCTGGCTGAGTTTGTTGATCAAACTGCTGCTGGTGTTTGCCGTGGTGATGGCGGCCTATGGCGTTTATCTCGATTCTGAAATTCGCAGCCGTATCGATGGCAAAGTATGGCAACTGCCTGCGGCGGTTTATGGGCGCATGGTGAACCTTGAACCGGGCATGACCTGGAACAAAAAAGAGATGATTGCCCTGCTGGAAGGCACTCAGTATCGTCAGGTGGCGCGAATGACTCGGCCCGGTGAATTTACTGTTCAGGCCAACAGTATTGAACTGATGCGACGGCCATTTGACTTCCCGGACAGCAAAGAAGGACAAATTCGCGCCAGACTGTCATTCAGTAATGGCACGCTGAGTGAGATTAAAAATCTTGATAACAATCGTGATTTTGGTTTCTTCCGCCTTGATCCGCGTCTGATAACCATGTTGCAGTCGCCCAAAGGAGAGCAACGTCTGTTTGTGCCGCGCGCGGGGTTCCCTGACCTGTTGGTGGATACGCTGGTAGCGACAGAAGATCGTCATTTTTACCAGCATGACGGTATTAGTCTCTATTCAATTGCACGCGCTTTCCTGGCGAACATTACTGCCGGACGCGCCGTCCAGGGTGGAAGCACCCTGACTCAGCAATTGGTCAAGAATTTGTTTCTGACCAATGAACGATCATTGTGGCGTAAGGCCAATGAAGCTTATATGGCGTTGATCATGGATGCGCGTTATAGCAAAGATCGTATTCTGGAACTGTACCTGAATGAGGTCTATCTCGGTCAGGCAGGTAATGATCAAATCCGTGGTTTCCCGCTGGCGAGTTTGTATTACTTTGGTCGCCCGGTGGATGAATTAAGCCTTGACCAACAAGCCTTGCTGGTTGGGATGGTAAAAGGCGCTTCATTGTACAATCCATGGCGTAACCCAAAACTGGCGCTGGAACGGCGTAATCTGGTGCTGCGTTTGCTGCAACAACAGAACGTGATCGACCAGGAACTTTATGACATGCTTAGCGGGCGTCCATTAGGCGTGCAGCCGAAAGGCGGCGTCATCACGCCACAGCCGGCATTTATGCAAATGGTGCGTAACGAACTGCAGGCAAAGCTGGGGGATAAGGTAAAAGATCTTTCCGGGGTGAAAATCTTCACAACACTGGATTCAGTCTCACAAGATGCGGCGGAAAAAGCGGTGGAAGAGGGAATTCCGGCCCTGAAAAAACAGCGTGGGTTGAAAGATTTGGAAACCGCGATGGTGATTGTTGATCGCTTCAGTGGTGAAATCCGGGCGATGGTAGGAGGCTCCGATCCCCAGTTTGCCGGGTACAATCGGGCGTTGCAGGCGCGCCGTTCCATTGGATCGTTGGCGAAACCGGCGACCTATCTCACGGCACTGGCACAACCCGACAAATACCGGCTCAACAGTTGGATCACCGATGAACCTATCGCGCTGAAATTGCCCAATGGTCAGGTCTGGCGTCCACAGAATGATGATCGCCGTTTTAACGGGAAAGTTTTGCTGGTGGATGCGTTGACGCAGTCAATGAACGTACCGACAGTAAACCTGGGGATGTCATTACATCTCGACCAGGTGGTGAATACCTGGCGCAAACTGGGGTTGCCGCCGGATCAATTACAACCGATACCGGCAATGTTGCTGGGAGCGCTAAACCTGACGCCGGTTGAGATGGCACAGGCATTTCAGTCGATTGCCAGTGGCGGTAACCGCGCGCCGCTTTCTGCCGTGCGTTCAGTGATTGCTGAAGATGGCACGGTGCTGTACCAGAGTTTTCCTCAGGCTGAACGCGTGGAGCCTGCCCAGGCAGCCTATCTGACGTTATACGGTATGCAACAGGTGGCCGCCCGCGGGACTGCGCGGGCATTAGGCGCGCTTTTCCCCAATGCAAATCTGGCCGGGAAAACCGGTACCACCAATAATCTGGTCGATAGCTGGTTCGCGGGGATTGACGGCAAAGAGGTGACGGTGACCTGGGTTGGACGTGATAATAATCAGCCATCGAAACTGTATGGCGCATCAGGCGCAATGCAGCTTTATCGCCGTTACCTGACCAACCAGGCACCGATGCCATTGGTGATGACGCCACCGGAAGACATTGCCACCATGAATATCGATTCCGCAGGGAATTTCGTGTGTGGTTCCGGTAGCAGTACCTGGCGTACATTACCGGTGTGGACCACGGATGCCAACGCGTTGTGCCAACAGCAACAGCAACAGCAATCAGCCCCTAAAGGGAGTGACGGTGTTGCCAGTTGGATAAAGGAGATGTTTGGCAATCAATAAAGACTTTTATTGTGACTATCGCCGGAGAATGGCGTGATAAACACAGAGGCGATGCGGCGCCTCTGTGGGGTCTTACAATCGGGCGAAACAGCGGCGAGCGGCATTGAGGGTTTGCTGAATATCGTCTTCACTGTGTGCCAGCGACATAAAACCCGCCTCAAAAGCCGATGGTGCCAGGTAAATCCCTTCTTCCAGCATCAGATGGAAGAATTGTTTAAAGCGCACGACATCGCATTTTGTCACCTCTGCGTAGCAGGTCACTTTTTCTGCATCGGTGAAAAACAGACCGAACATGCCACCAACCTGATTGACGACTAAGCCGATATTTTCCGCTTTTGCTGCTTCCCGCAGCCCGTTGGCCAGTTGTGCGGTCCGTTCGCTCAGGACTTCATGTGTCCCGGGCCTGGCGATTTCCGTCAGGCAGGCCAGACCGGCAGCCATCGCAATCGGGTTTCCGGAAAGGGTGCCGGCCTGATAAACCGGGCCGGTGGGCGCCAGCATCGCCATAATGTCACGGCGACCGCCAAAGGCGCCGACTGGCATACCGCCGCCGATGATTTTACCGAGGCAGGTAAGGTCCGGGACTACGCCATACCAGGCTTGCGCACCGCCGAGGGCCACGCGAAAACCGGTCATCACTTCATCGATAATCAGCAGTGCGCCGAACTCATCGCACAGCGAGCGCAATGCTGCCAAAAAGCCCGGTTCCGGTGGCACGCAGTTCATATTGCCCGCCACAGGTTCGACAATAATACAGGCGATGTCATGCGGGTATTGTTCAAAGGCGGCGCGCACGGAGTTCACATCATTATAGCTGCAGGTCAGCGTGTGTTTGGCGAAATCCGCTGGCACGCCCGGTGAATTGGGCTGACCGAGGGTCAACGCCCCGGAACCGGCCTTAACCAGCAGACAATCAGCATGGCCGTGATAGCAGCCCTCAAACTTAATGATTTTATCGCGTCCGGTAAAACCGCGTGCCAGGCGGATCGCGCTCATCGTGGCTTCAGTACCTGAATTGACCATCCGCACCGTATCCATTGAGGGGATCAATGCACATACCCGTTCCGCCATCGTCACTTCTATTTCGGTTGGCGCGCCAAAACTCAGTCCTTGTTCAGCCGCATTAATCACAGCTAAACGGATGGCCGGGTGATTATGGCCCAACACCATCGGGCCCCAGGAACCGACGTAGTCGATATAGGTATTACCATCGACATCATAAAGATAAGCGCCGTTCGCGCGCGCGATGAAAAGCGGTACGCCGCCGACACCGGTAAAAGCGCGCACCGGTGAGTTAACGCCGCCGGGAATGACATGTTGCGCTCGGGCATACAGATTTTCGGACTGGCTCATGGATCGGCTCCTGATAATGATTGAAAAAACCTGACTATTCTAAGGGAACTGATGGACAGGTTGAAAGGCGAGATGTGAGATAATCTCACGGCGTTTACATGACGCCGCGATGTGCGTGAGTAAATGCCGCCAACGGCGCTGCAGCGCCAGGGATAAAAGGTATATACTTACCCGGAAGCAACGATGGATTACCCCGCTAGCGGCCGTATCCTTATACACTGCACGTGAAGGGGCACAGAGTGCCAAGGTAGAGGCTTGATTGCGCTACCCCGGTATTGGATAATGACCGTCAGTTGTGGTCGATTTATGACCTGGCTGGTAGCAGCCTGAATGTTTTTGGAGTGTTTAAATGAGTGACGATGTCGTAGCACTGCCTTTACAGTTTACTGATGCGGCAGCCAGCAAAGTCAAAAACCTGATTTCTGATGAAGATAATCCGAACCTTAAACTGCGGGTTTACATCACGGGTGGTGGCTGCAGTGGTTTTCAGTATGGTTTTACCTTTGACGATCAAGTGAATGAAGGGGATATGACCATTGAAAAATCAGGGGTAGCGCTGGTGGTTGATCCCATGAGTCTGCAATATCTGGTCGGCGGTTCGGTCGATTATACCGAAGGTCTTGAGGGATCGCGGTTTGTCGTGACCAATCCAAACGCTAAAACCACCTGTGGTTGTGGTTCATCTTTCAGTATCTGATCGCCGGTCAGGCAGTGGCTGTCTTGCCCGGCACTGAACCCCGATGTTGCCTGTGTGGGTTTCCCTTCTGTTTATTTTTCCGCTTGTAATGCAGGGCATAACTGTTCAGCCGCCAGAATGATGCGCGGTCCTGGACGGCTGAACCAGTCGTCGTTAAGCGCAATGACCGGCACATTAAGCTGCGGTTGCCAGAAATTTTTCACCCCGGCCCGGCGCGGCGCATCACCGCTGACGACAATAAACTGCGGATGGCGGCTAAATACTTGCTCACGACTCACTTGCGGCCAGGGAACCGGGCTGCTGGCAAAAATATTGTCGCCGCCGCACAACGACACTATCTGGTTTTGTAATGTGGCGCGTGAGGCGGTAAATAACGGCTGAAAGCCGAATTGCAGAAAAACGGTTTTTTTCGCAGCGCCGGCGTATTTGGCACGCAATGCGGCAAAACGCGCCGCCAGGGTATCGGCGGAGATCCTGGCCTGACGGGGATGTGGGCTCCACCGCTCTAACGCGCGCAATGCCGCGATAACGCCGTCAATAGACACCGGATCAATCCAAACGACATTGAGGCCCAGTGATTGCAACTGATCTACCTGGCGTAACGGATTGCCGCTGCGCCAGGCCAGTACCACATCGGGTTTGAGCGCCACTATCCGTTCTATATTGATCCCTTGCCAGTCTGCGACCTGTTCAATGTTTTTCGCTTCCGGCGGATAATCGGAATAAGTACTGACAGCAACAGGAATAATGCCGGCGGCAAATGCCAGCTCGGTAATGTGTGGCGCCAGCGAAATGACGCGAGGTGCACTGGCAGCGAGTGTGACTGCGGGTAACAGTAGCAACCACAGCCACACAAGGTATTGCTTAGCCACGGGAAAGCTGCTTCAACAGGGTTTCCACCATCAGGGATGAGTGTTGCGCCGCTACGGCAAGGAAGGCGTCAAAACTCAGGTGTGATTCCTGATCGGCAACATCAGAAATGGCGCGAATCACCACAAACGGCGTGCCGAACTGATGGCAAACATGGCCAATGGCAGTGGCTTCCATTTCAACGGCGATAGCCTGCGGGAAGGTGTGGCGGATACGCGCCAGCGGTTCTGCGCCATTGATAAAGGCGTCGCCACTGACCACCAGACCCCGTACTGCATGCAGGTTTAATTGTGTGATGCAGGTTTCCGCTGCGGTAATTAAGGTTTGATCGGCAATAAAAGCGGCTGGGCAGCCAGCCATCTGGCCAGGTTCATAGCCAAAGGCGGTGACATCCGCATCGTGGTAGCGCACCTCATCGGATACCACGATGTCGCCTACGCTCAGTGTTGAAGCCAGTCCACCGGCGGACCCGGTATTGATAATAAAATCAGGTTTGCAGTGTTCCAGTAATAACACCGTTCCCATCGCTGCGGCGACTTTGCCAATCCCTGATTTTAGCAGCGCGACGTCCATGCCATTCAGCGTACCTGTGTAGATTTCGCAGCCTGCAATCGACAGCGTTTGACGGTTTTCAATTTTGTCGCGCAGTAAGGTAACTTCCTGCTCCATGGCACCAATAATACCTGCTTTCATAGAGATACTCGTTAATGTTGTGGAATTTATCGTCAAAAGTGGTGCATAGTTTATCATGCCTGACGAGAGAATATTTCATGTAATCACCAGGGGTATGTATGCCAGAGGTTAATTTCAGGAAGAAGATCAGTTTCCGGCGACCCTACAGTAGCCGCGAAGATCCACAAGGTGAATATGATATTACGCGTCATTTCGAAAGCGATCGTGGCAGAATTATTAATTCTGCGGCTATTCGGCGTCTGCAACAAAAAACGCAGGTCTTTCCTCTTGAACGTAATGCCGCGGTACGTTCCCGTCTGACGCATTCTCTTGAAGTGCAGCAAACCGGGCGCTATATCGCCAAAGAAATTCTGGCGACCCTGAAAACACAGGGCGGGCTGGAGAAGTATGGTTTACAAGAGCTGGCAGGTGCATTCGAAAGCCTGGTGGAAATGTCGTGTTTATTGCATGACGTCGGTAATCCACCGTTTGGTCACTTTGGCGAGTCGGCAATTAATGACTGGTTTGATGATAACTTGCCGGCTGAATTAGTCGATTCATTAGCGGCTGGTGTGGAGAATACGGCGCAAAAGGAGAGCTTCGCTCAGTTAAATGTCATGATTCGTCAGGATCTTTGTCATTTTGAAGGGAATGCACAGGCGATTCGCATTGTTCATACTTTACTGCAGCTCAATTTAACGTACAGCCAGGTTGCCTGTATTTTAAAATACACCGCCCCGGCCTGGTGGTATGGCGATAAACCTACGGCATTTTCTACCTTGATGAAAAAACCGGGGTTCTATCTGTCAGAAAAAAGTTATATTGCTGATTTGCGTGCAGCGACGCAGATGGAAGAACATCATCGTTTTCCGTTAACCTGGATAATGGAAGCGGCGGATGATATTTCTTATTGTATCGCCGATCTGGATGATGCGGTCGAAAAAGCCATATTTAATGTCGACACGTTGTATGAATATCTTGAAAAAGCATGGGGAAAGTCTCAGCCCGGCGATGCGTTTAGCCGCACGATTGGTTATGCCTGGAAAGAGGCTAACAACAAGAAGATGCGCAGTAAAAATGATCAGTTTTTTATGTCATTGCGCGTCAGTGTGCAGAACGTTTTGGTGACTTATGCGGTGAAACGTTACATTGAGAATCTGGATGCGATTTTTGCCGGACATTTTAATCATGCATTACTTGAAGATGACGGTGAAGAAGGGCGGTTATTGATGTTATTTAAAACAGTCGCCCGTAGATATGTTTTTAATCATTCTGAAGTTGAACAACTTGAATTACAGGGATACCGGGTTATTAAAGGATTACTGGATATTTATAATCCGTTGCTGAAATTGAGTTACGAAGATTTTACTACCTTAAACAGCGATGATTTTCTGAAAGGCCATCCGATTGAAACCCGCTTATTTCATAAACTTTCAGGGAAGCACCGTAGAGCTTATCAGTTGCATATGCGCAACCTGGTGATTGAACATAAATATCAGCGTTTATTATGGGAGCGCTATTACCGCGCCCGGTTGATCCAGGATTATATCAGTGGTATGACCGATCTCTATGCCTGGGATGAGTACCGACGCTTAATGGCGGTTGAATGATGCCGCTATAATTTCAGACTTTTGTAAAGAGAGACAATACTTTTTTACTTTTGGGTGATATCGGCTGATGAACTTCATGCTAAAAATAGCATCTCATCATCACGACCAGCAAAATGGTCTGTATCAATGATTCAGCAATGAGAAACAGACGAATGAAAAAAACAGCTTTAGTGTTGAGTGTGTTGGCTTTGAGCCTGGGAATGGCGATGAGCCCGGTAACGACATTGGCCGCGGAAACTGCATCTTCTTCTTCGGGCCAGCAATTGCCCAGTCTGGCGCCGATGCTGGAAAAAGTGATGCCTTCAGTCGTGAGTATCAATGTTGAAGGCAGTACCACGGTGCGGACACCGCGATTGCCACAGCAGTTTCAGCAGTTTTTTGGCGATAATTCCCCTTTTTGTCAGGATGGATCCCCGTTCCAGGGATCGCCGATGTGTCAGGGGAACGGAACGGGTGGCGGTAACCCCGGCGATACTCAGCAAGAGAAATTCCGCGCACTGGGGTCCGGTGTCGTGATCAATGCGGATAAGGGCTATGTTGTCACCAATAATCATGTGGTGGAAAACGCGACAAAAATTCAGGTCCAGCTCAGCGATGGCCGTAAATATGATGGTAAGGTGATTGGTAAAGATCCGCGTTCGGATATTGCACTGGTGCAGTTACAAGGTTTTAAAAATCTTACTGCAATCAAAATGGCTGATTCAGACAGCCTGCGGGTAGGCGATTACACGGTGGCCATTGGCAATCCTTACGGTCTGGGCGAAACGGTGACCTCCGGTATTGTTTCGGCGTTAGGCCGTAGCGGTCTTAACGTAGAAAACTATGAAAACTTTATTCAGACCGATGCGGCGATTAACCGGGGTAACTCTGGCGGTGCATTAGTGAACCTTAACGGTGAGCTGATCGGTATCAATACCGCGATCCTCGCCCCAGATGGCGGCAATATTGGTATCGGTTTTGCCATTCCCAGTAACATGGTGAAAAATCTGACCGCACAGATGGTCGAATACGGCCAGGTGAAGCGCGGTGAGTTGGGGATAATGGGAACTGAACTCAACTCTGAACTGGCGAAAGCGATGAAGGTGGACGCCCAGCGTGGTGCGTTTGTCAGCCAGGTATTGCCGAAGTCTTCGGCGGCAAAAGCCGGGATCAAAGCGGGCGATGTGATCGTCTCGATTAACAACAAACCTATTTCCAGCTTTGCGGCACTGCGTGCGGAAGTCGGTTCGCTGCCGGTCGGTACTAAAATGGCGCTGGGCTTATTACGAGACGGCAAACCGGTGACGGTGAATGTTGAATTACAGCAGAACTCGCAGGATAAAGTGGAATCTGCCACCATTTATACGGGTATTGAAGGCGCTGATCTGAGCAATACGGAGGCCAGCGGTCAGAAAGGCGTCAGAGTGGATAGTGTTAAACCGAATACTGCCGCAGCACGTATTGGTCTGAAAAAGGATGATGTCATTATCGGGGTGAATCAACAAGTAGTGAGCAACCTCGGTGAATTGCGAAAAGTCCTTGATACCAAGCCTTCCGTACTGGCATTGAATATCAAACGCGGTGATAGCACTATTTATTTACTGATGCAGTAACTCAACCCAGCCCGCAACATAAGGTTGCGGGCTCTCTTTATTCCCTCTGTCGCCGTTTGCCACCATCATCTATCCGCACAGCATCGTCTGTCGCCGATTGACGGCGTAATAACGTTGATACCAATGTCAGACTTCAGCGCGCTGAGGGCCGCATATGCTCCCGGAGGACAGGGAGAAAGAGGGCGCAATCATCTCCTGCGCCCGAATCAATTAACGACCGCTATGGGTTAATTTTTCCAGATCAGCCTCAATCTCAGCGATTTTATTCGATACTACACTCTCAAGGTGATGCAGATCGTCAAGAATCTTGCGTTTCAGATCCACTTCCACTTGATCACGCAGGCAAATTTGATCCAGTTCGTCGATCACATAACGCAGGTTAGGACTAATTTCCTGGACTTCTTTATAGCCCTGGCTGGCATTATCGGCGACCACTGTTTTGCGCTGACGTGGATACTTGAATTTCACGCTTTTGGCAAAAAACTCGCCTTTATCTTTGCGGAAATAGATTTTCAGAATATCGTTGTTCGATTCCTGACGCAGGCTGTAGTGATCGATATCATCTGGATTACTAATCCCCAGGCTTGTTAAATTTTCATACATAGTGTTGTTTTCCTTTAATAAGTAGATGTCGATCCCACCGTGCATCATGAATACTGCATGGTGCCTGCTCACGCAGCGGATGCCCGCAACCCAGAGGATGTGGGCATCCGCTGCGAAGTTGTTTTCACTTAGCCCGCTTGTTTTGGTACTGATGCGATCAATGTAGTCGTAAAAGTCAAAAACAGGAAAAGAGTGATGAAATAATACCTGAACCGACAGGTGGTCATTATCGCCTGGACAAAAAATAAACGCATCTGTTAATTCGTTTCGCGAACCAGGTTTTAATTGATGGGATGTAAAGAAAATTTTACGGGCTGTAGGCAACAGCCCGTTACGGGGTGAATCACATTAGTCGATCGTACGCAAAAGTTCATTAATCCCGACTTTAGCGCGAGTTTTGGCATCCACTTTCTTCACAATGACTGCACAATAAAGGCTATAACGGCCATCTTTTGACGGCAAATTACCCGAAACCACCACCGAACCGGCGGGTACACGGCCATAATGGACTTCACCGGTTTCACGATCATAAATTTTGGTGCTTTGACCGATATAAACCCCCATAGAGATCACTGCGCCTTCTTCGACGATCACGCCTTCGACAATCTCGGAACGGGCGCCAATAAAGCAGTTATCTTCAATGATGGTCGGATTAGCCTGCAGAGGCTCCAGCACACCGCCAATACCGACGCCGCCAGAGAGATGGACGTTTTTACCGATTTGCGCGCAAGAACCGACCGTTGACCAGGTATCGACCATGGTACCTTCATCAACCCAGGCGCCAATGTTGACATAAGAAGGCATCAACACGGCATTACGGGCGATAAATGCGCCCTGACGTACGGCCGCAGGCGGCACTACACGGAAACCTTCTGCTTTAAAACGAGCTTCATCGTAGCCGGAAAATTTCATTGGAACCTTGTCAAAATACCGGTTTTCTGCGCCGTCAATGACCTGATTGTCGCTAAGACGAAAAGAAAGCAATACGGCTTTCTTCAGCCACTGGTGTGTGACCCACTGACCATCAATTTTCTCTGCCACACGTAAAGTACCGCTATCCAGCAGGGCAATCACCTGACTGACGGCTTCACGGGTAGCGCTATCCGCGCGGGTCGGTGTAATTTCGGCACGGTGCTCAAAGGCGTTTTCAATAACATGTTGTAACTGTTGCATAGGATAAAATTTCCTGTGGTAAATCGTGCGATTAAGGCGCGGGATTTATCGTACCGCTTACCGGGTGGATAAATACGCCTCCTGCACGACATATGAGTAACCTTAAAAAATGCGCTGGGTCACACTTTATCGTTTGGATTAAGGGCTTCTGTCAATCGTTGTTGCAGCATGCCGCGTAAATTGGCGTCGAGCGCATGGCGTTCATTATTGGCGAGGATAAAGAGATCCTCCACACGCTCGCCGATAGTACTGATACGCGCACCGTGTAACGATATGCCGAGGTCGGCGAATACTTCACCAATATGGGCCAACAGGCCGGGCTGGTCGAGCGCGATCAATTCCAGCCAGGTACGGCGATCATTATGGGAAGGGAGAAAACGTACCTCGGTATCGACGTTGAAGTGCTTAAGCTTTGCCGACTGACGGCGCTTGCGTGGCGATACCCAGATCGTTTGGGTGATAGCCTGTTCCAGCGCCTGGCGGATGAACGGGTGACGATCAGGCGCCAGCGGGCTACCATCCGGCTCCAGCACGATAAAGGTATCCATGGCCATGCCATCGCGGCTGGTGAAAATTTGCGCATCATGAACACTAAGATTGCGGCGGTCCAGTTCACCCACCACGGTTGCGAATAAATAAGGCCGGTCCGGGCTCCAGATAAAAATTTCGGTGCCGCCGCGCGTTGCATGCGGGCTGACCAGTACCAACGGCTTTTTCAGATCATGCTTCATCAGATGACGTGCATGCCATGCCAGTTGATTAGGGGTATGGCGCAGGAAATAGTCCGCCCGGCAACGGCCCCATATCTGATGCAGAGTTTCCTCATTGATATTCTCCATGCGTAACAGCGTCAATGCCTGTAAGCGATGATGACGCACCCGCTCCCGCAGATCCGGGCTGTTATTCATACCCCGCCGTAATTGTTTTTCGGTGGTGAAGAACAGTTCGCGTATCAGGCTTTGTTTCCAGCTATTCCACAAATTCTCATTGGTGGCGCAGATATCGGCCACCGTCAGACAGACCAGGTAGTGCAGACGATTTTCATTTTGCATTACCTCGGCGAATTGCTGAATAACCGTGGGGTCCTGAATATCACGGCGCTGCGCTGTGACCGACATTAATAAATGATGGCGCACCAGCCAGGCCACCAGTTGCGTTTCCCGGGAGTTAAGGCCATGCAACTCGGCAAATTCCAGCGCGTCCTGCGCGCCCAGCACCGAATGATCGCCTCCGCGGCCTTTTGCAATATCATGAAACAGTGCCGCCATCAGCAGGAGATCGGGTTGCGGCAAACGGGGCCATAGCTCGACACACAACGGATGGACAGGGCGAACCTCTTCCCGGGAAAAACTCTCCAGCTTTTGCAAGACGCGAATTGTGTGTTCGTCGACGGTATAGGCATGGAACAAGTCGAATTGCATTTGGCCGACAATATTTCCCCATTGCGGCATATAGGCCGAGAGCACGCTATGGCGATGCATCGGCAGTAGCGCCCGGCTGACGGCGCCAGGATGACGTAAAATCGCCAGAAACAACTGACGTGCTTCAGGAAGGCTACACAGCGGTTGTTTCAGGTGGCGGCGAGCGTAACGCAATTGCCGTAACGTGGTGGAGTAGATGCCGGTAATATTGGGATTGCGCACCATGACATAAAACATCCGCATAATCGCAACAGGCTGGCGCTCGAACAGCGATTCGTTATCATCACGCAGGTCGATCAAATCGCCGCGTAACTGAAATTCTGCATCAATAGGGCGGGGTTTTTCTGTGGTATCCAGTGCCAGAATCGCTTCATCGAACAACTGCAGCAACATATGATTAAGTTCGCTGATACGTCGTGTGACGCGATAGAAATCTTTCATCATCCGCTCAACCGGCTGGTTACCTTCGCCCTGATAATTCAGTCGGCGGGCAACATTTAACTGGCGGTCGAATAATAAACGGTTGTCATAACGCGGTAATGTCAGGTGTAGGGCAAAACGAATTCGCCAGAGAAAGGCCTGGCACTCATTCAGTTCGTTACGCTCAGCTTGCGTCAAAAAACCAAAACCGACCATTTCATCAAGGGATGTCGCACCAAAATGACGCCGGGCTACCCATAACAAAGTGTGAATGTCACGCAGCCCACCTGGGCTACTTTTGATATCGGGTTCAAGGTTATAGCTGGTGCCGTGATAGTGCTGATGACGTTCCTGCTGTTCCGCTATCTTGGCGGCAAAAAAATGGGCGGAGGGCCAGAAACCATCGCTAAAAATATTCTTTTGTAATTCAAGAAACAGGGCGACATCACCGGTCAGCATGCGTGATTCAATCAAATTGGTGGCAACCGTGAGATCGGAAAGTCCCTCGAGTAGGCACTCTTCCAGCGTACGTACGCTATGGCCGACTTCCAGTTTGAGATCCCACATCAGGGTCAGAAAGACACTGGTCTGCGCTGCCGCATGCTCAGAAAGTGGTTTTCGGCTCAGTATCAGCACGTCAATATCAGAAAGCGGATGCAGTTCGCCGCGACCATAACCGCCGACGGCGACCAGCGCCAGATCGCGCATGCTATCAAACCCGTAAAAACGCCATAAACGCCGGAGCAGACGGTCAATAAACAACGTCCGGTCATCGATCAACATCTCAACATCAACGCCGGCATCAAAGGCTGAGGCAAGATATTGCTGAAATACGTCAAGATGTTGCTTCAATTGTTCCCGTGTTAATTCGGTATCTTCCCAGTGGGTGGGCGAATCCGGCTGGCTGTTTTTAACCTCTTCAGTCATGCTATTGCTCATGTAGGCTGATTCTCCGGGAACCATGCGGGGAAAACGACACCAGGGCGCCGTTTTCCGTTACTAACCGGCAGACCATAAAAAACCGGCTATGCAGCCGGTTTCCTTACGCAGGCCGATGACGGCTTATCTCTTATTCATTGATCAGGACACGGCTGATCGTCTCGTCTTTACGCAATGTCAAAATTTCACAGCCATTTTCTGTCACCACAATAGTATGCTCATATTGTGCCGACAAGCTGCGATCTTTGGTTTTTACCGTCCAACCGTCTTTCATTGTGCGGATGCGGTAATCACCGGCATTGACCATCGGTTCGATGGTCAGGGTCATCCCTTGTTGCAGCACCACACCGCCATCGTCGGCATCATAATGCAACACTTGTGGTTCTTCGTGGAAGCCCTGACCGATACCATGACCACAATATTCACGCACCACAGAGAAATCCTTTGCTTCCACATAGTGCTGGATCGCTCGTCCCACTGAGCGCAGACGGATACCCGGTTTCACCATGCGTAGCGCCAGATAGAGACTTTCCTGCGTGACGTGACATAAACGTTCGCCGAGGATCGTTGGTTTGCCAACAATAAACATTGTTGAGGTATCACCGTGCCAGCCATCTTTAATCACTGTGACATCAATATTGACGATATCGCCGTCCTTCAGGATTTTTTCATCACCGGGAATACCATGGCACACCACTTCATTCACCGAGATACACACTGATTTTGGGAAACCATGATAACCAAGACAGGCAGAAATCGCCTGTTGTACATCGACGATATGATGATGGCAGAGGCGGTCCAGTTCAGCGGTAGTGATTCCCGGGCGGATATGCGGCTCAATCATCTCAAGCACTTCGGCGGCGAGACGACCCGCAATGCGCATTTTTTCGATTTCTTCAGGGGTTTTAATTGAAATAGCCATTAATTTTGTCCGCAATTGTCGTCATTTTCGACAATACTTATGCAAGTGGCGTTATGTTATCAGCCTGCTGAATCGCTGCCAAATACAGAATCGGACACGACGCGACAAATAACAATTATTGGCGTCATCATGCGTTTTGTGGTATAAAGCGCGCCGACGGTTCTCTGTCGGGTCTGTTGGCCCGTGTGGAGAAACGCATAACTCTCATTATGTGTAAACAACACACACGTATCAATACCTGCACCGGGGTGCTTTGTTCAGGCGAACGTCTGATGAGGTCGGTTGTATGGGATACGTGGAGGCTCAACCCCAAACTTAATTTTAGAGGTAATCATGGCAACTGTTTCCATGCGCGATATGCTCAAGGCGGGTGTTCACTTCGGTCACCAGACCCGTTACTGGAATCCGAAAATGAAGCCTTTCATCTTTGGTTCACGTAACAAAGTTCACATCATCAACCTTGAAAAAACGGTCCCCATGTTCAACGATGCTTTGGCTGAATTGAACAAAATCTCTTCCCGTAAAGGAAAGATTCTGTTTGTGGGTACCAAACGCGCAGCCTGTGAAGCGGTGAAAGATTCCGCACTCAGCTGTGACCAGTTCTTCGTCAACCACCGTTGGTTAGGTGGCATGTTGACCAACTGGAAAACAGTACGTCAATCCATCAAACGTCTGAAAGATCTGGAGATTCAGTCTCAGGATGGTACGTTTGATAAACTGACCAAGAAAGAAGCATTAATGCGTACACGTGAACTGGCCAAGCTGGAAAATAGCCTGGGCGGGATTAAGGACATGGGCGGTCTGCCGGATGCGCTGTTTGTGGTCGATGCTGATCATGAACATATCGCAATCAAAGAAGCGAACAACCTGGGAATCCCGGTGTTTGCGATTGTAGATACTAACTCTGATCCCGACGGTGTTGATTTTATTATCCCGGGTAATGACGATGCGATTCGTGCAGTAAACCTGTATCTGACTGCGGTGGCTACGGCTGTTCGTGAAGGTCGTTCTCAGGACCTGGTTGAACAGGCAGAAGAAGCTTCTTTAGAAAACGCGTAATCGCTTAATTAAGGCGTGCTCTGCTGAAGAGCCCTTAGAAATCAGATGCGATCTGTAAGGGGCCGATTCGGGCCCCTTTATTTTTTTACTTCTGCTCTGCCGGATTATACCCCGGCAGGGCGGAGACAATCTCCTGCGAAGAGATCCTGTTTCTCCTGTTGCACTGCGACAAGGGAGCCAGGTCACCGTTAACCGAGGAATAGAGAATGGCTGATATTACCGCTGCTCTGGTAAAAGAACTGCGCGAGCGTACTGGCGCTGGCATGATGGAATGTAAAAAAGCGCTGGTGGAAGCCCAGGGCGATATCGAACTGGCAATCGATAACATGCGTAAGTCTGGTCAGGCGAAGGCAGCGAAAAAATCAGGTCGTGTGGCGGCTGAAGGTGTCATCTTGACGGAAGTGAACGGTCAGGTTGGCGTCATTGTCGAGCTGAACTGTGAAACCGACTTTGTGGCTAAAGATGCCGGTTTCCTGGCATTCGGTAAAGCAGTGATTGCTGCCGCTGCGGCTGAGCGCATCACTGATATTGCTGCACTGAAAGCAAAATTTGAAGATCAGCGTACCGCGCTGGTGGCGAAAATCGGTGAAAATATCAACATCCGTCGCGTAGCGATCCTTGAAGGGGATGTGGTCGGATCTTATCTGCACGGCGCACGTATTGGTGTGCTGGTGGCGGCGAAAGGCGCTGATGACGAACTGGTGAAACACATTGCAATGCATATCGCCGCAAGCAAGCCGGAATATGTGAAGCCGGAAGATGTGTCTGCCGATGTTGTTGAACGTGAACATCAGATTCAACTGGATATCGCTATGCAGTCTGGCAAGCCACGCGAAATCGCAGAAAAAATGGTTGAAGGCCGCATGAAGAAATTCACTGGCGAAGTCTCACTGACTGGCCAGCACTTTGTGATGGACCCAAGTAAAACGGTGGGCCAGTTGCTGAAAGAGAAAGGTGCGGACGTTACGCAGTTTATTCGCTTTGAAGTCGGCGAAGGCATTGAGAAAGTTGAAACTGATTTTGCCGCGGAAGTTGCGGCCATGTCTAAGCAGTCTTAATGATGTACCGAACCGCCATCAGGCGGTTCTTTTTTGTCTGACCCTGGCACAAGGTATTTTTCAGTCTCATCCCACTGGTTTTCCCGTTGTGCTAATTAGATAATATTTAACGCCCCTATTTTCATGAGAGATTTCAGGAAAAAATGACCATGGCTACCAATGCAAAACCTGTATATCAACGTATCCTGCTAAAACTGAGCGGTGAAGCACTGCAAGGGGCGGAGGGGTTTGGTATCGACGCAAGTGTTCTTGATCGCATGGCGCAGGAAGTCAAAGAGCTGGTTGAACTGGGCATCCAGGTTGGTGTTGTTATTGGTGGCGGGAATCTGTTCCGCGGCGCAGGGTTGGCCCAGGCCGGTATGAATCGAGTGGTGGGAGATCATATGGGCATGCTGGCAACGGTAATGAATGGACTGGCGATGCGTGATGCATTGCACCGCGCCTATGTGAATGCACGCTTAATGTCGGCTATTCCATTGAACGGCGTTTGTGACAATTACAGTTGGGCGGAAGCCATCAGCTTGCTGCGTAATAATCGGGTGGTGATATTTGCCGCCGGGACGGGTAACCCGTTCTTTACCACGGACTCCGCTGCCTGTCTGCGCGGTATTGAAATTGAAGCCGATGTCGTATTGAAAGCCACCAAAGTAGACGGTGTTTACTCCGCCGATCCGGTGAAGAACCCGGATGCCACGTTATACGAGCAACTGACTTATCATGATGTTCTGGAACGTGAGTTGAAAGTGATGGATCTTGCGGCGTTCACGCTGGCGCGCGATCACCAGTTACCGATTCGTGTTTTTAATATGAATAAGCCTGGCGCACTGCGACGTGTGGTGATGGGTGAAAAAGAAGGCACCTTAATTACGCATTAATATCGGTCACGCGGTAAAATAGGGTATAGTCTGTCTGCGATGGCGACATCGCACGCCATTCAGGATTAGCGACGAGTATTAGAACGGATCTTAGTCTATTAGGGTCTGGCAGGTAAAACCGACTCCAAGGGTTTCAATGTGATTAACGATATCAGAAAAGATGCAGATACGCGCATGGAAAAATGCGTTGAAGCATTCAAAAACCACATCAACAAAATCCGCACCGGGCGTGCTTCACCCGCGATACTTGATGGTATCGTCGTTGAGTACTATGGTACGCCGACACCATTGCGTCAGCTGGCCAGCATCACGGTTGAAGATTCCCGCACGCTGAAAATCAACGTGTTCGATCGTTCGATGAGCCCCGCTATTGAGAAAGCGATCATGACGTCAGATCTGGGGTTGAACCCAAATTCTGCCGGCAGTGATATTCGTGTTCCATTGCCGGCATTGACAGAAGAACGCCGTAAAGATTTGATCAAAGTTGTGCGTGGTGAAGCTGAACAAGGTCGCGTCTCGGTACGTAATGTTCGTCGTGATGCCAACGATAAAATCAAAGCATTACTGAAAGATAAAACGATCAGCGAAGACGAAGAACGCCGTGCGCAGGAAGATGTGCAGAAAATGACCGATGGATACATCAAAAAAGTGGATGTTGCATTGGCTGAAAAAGAAACGGAATTGATGGATTTCTAATCTCATCTTACGTGACTTATGCGCCGTTCAGATTTCCGTTCTGTTGAACATTATCTGGCGGCGTTTTGCATTGTCGTATCCTGAACGTGTTGACGTCAGCGACACCGCATATTGACCTCGAAACAGAGCGGCCCCATGAAGCAATTAACTATCCTCGGTTCGACCGGCTCGATTGGCACAAGTACCCTTGCCGTCGTGCGTGAAAACTCGCATTTGTTCGCTATTAAAGCCCTGGTTGCCGGACGCAATGTCGAACTTATGACGCAACAGTGCGCCACATTCCGTCCTGCTTATGCCGCCATGGCGGATGAAGGTACCGCGCAAATCCTGCGCGAACGGCTGAAAGCGTTGGCGGTAAAAACCGAGGTGTTGTCAGGCGAACAAGCCGCTTGTGATCTTGCGGCGCTGGAGGATGTTGATCAGGTGATGGCAGCGATAGTGGGTGCGGCCGGATTGATGCCGACGCTGGCCGCCATCCGTGCCGGTAAAACGGTGTTGCTGGCTAATAAAGAGTCGCTGGTCACTTGTGGCCGTTTATTCATGGAGGCAGTCAGAGAATCACGCGCGCAATTGTTACCGATTGATAGCGAGCATAGCGCTATTTTTCAGAGTTTACCTGCATCCATCCAACAACAGTTAGGATACGCTGATCTGCAGGATAACGGGATTGAATCGATTATCCTGACGGGATCGGGTGGACCGTTTCGTGACACGCCTTTGTCTTCGCTGGCGACAGTAACGCCAGATCAGGCATGTGCGCATCCAAACTGGTCGATGGGGCGTAAAATCTCCGTCGACTCCGCCACCATGATGAATAAAGGTTTGGAATACATAGAAGCCCGCTGGTTGTTTAACGCCGCAGATGCGCAGATGGAAGTAATATTGCATCCACAATCAGTTATCCATTCCATGGTGCGTTATCGCGATGGTAGCGTACTGGCGCAACTGGGTTCGCCTGATATGCGTACGCCTATTGCACACGCCATGGCCTGGCCGCAACGCGTGAATGCAGGGGTAAACCCACTGAATTTTACTCACATGCATGCGTTGACCTTCGCTGAACCTGATTTTGTGCGCTATCCCTGTCTGAAATTGGCGATAGATGCTTGCAAACAAGGGCAGGCGGCGGCGACGGCACTGAATGCCGCCAATGAGGTCGCTGTTGCTGCGTTCCTGAATTCACAGATTCGCTTCACCCACATTGCTGAGCTTAATGAAGCAATGTTGGCGTCGCTGTGTTGTGCGGAACCGCAAAGCGTTGATGCAGTGCTGGAGATTGACCAGCAGGCGCGTATTACAGCGCAGGCACTTCTGCCTCGCTTCGCGTCATACTGTTAATTCAGCGATCTGCGATGTCACTGTTTGTGAGGGGGGGGCGAAACTGGTATAGTCGCTGGCTCCCGTTTAGCGGATTTATCAGCCGGGGTAGTGGGCAGAGCCGTGGATACCACGGCTTTTTTGCGGCTTGCGGGGAATGTATTTAAAACCGTTGTATTTCTGTGCTAAGGAAATAAATACGCGTTATGTCGTCCGAATATCAATCAAATACCGATGACCAGTACGGGGCGGGGCCTCGTCATGTGGCCATCATCATGGATGGCAATGGCCGTTGGGCAAAAAATCAAGGCAAGCTGCGTATCTCTGGTCATAAAGCGGGAGTGAAATCGGTACGTCGTGCGGTAAGCTTCGCGGTAAGTAACAAACTGGAAGCTCTCACGCTTTATGCCTTTAGTAGCGAGAACTGGAACCGACCAGCGCAAGAAGTGATGGCGTTGATGGAGTTGTTTGTCTGGGCGCTTGATAGCGAAGTTAAAAGCCTGCACAAACACAATGTTCGGTTACGCATTATCGGTGATATCCGTCGTTTTAATGCTCGTTTACAAGAGCGCATTCGGCAGGCAGAGGAACTTACTCAACAAAATAATGGACTCACGCTCAACATTGCCGCGAATTATGGCGGCCGTTGGGATATTATCCATGGCGTCAGACAAATTGCCGGGCAGGTGCGAGAAGGGGTGCTCCGGCCTGACCAAATAGAAGAAGATACCCTTTCGGGTCTACTTTGCATGAATGATCTGGCACCCGTGGATTTAGTAATAAGGACGGGGGGAGAGCACCGCATCAGTAATTTCCTGTTATGGCAGATAGCATATGCTGAATTTTACTTTACGGATGTTCTCTGGCCTGATTTTGATGAACAAGTTTTTGAAGGTGCAATGAATGCTTTCTCCCATCGAGAACGCCGGTTTGGCGGTGCAGCACCTGGTGGCGCCTGAGCGCCCTGGGGGTAACTTTTGCTAAAGTCTCGTCTGATTACCGCGTTCATTTTGATTCCTGTGGTAATCGCGGCCTTGTTTTTGCTGCCCCTGCCCGGTTTCGCGCTCATCACTTTAGCGGTTTGCATGCTGGCAGCATGGGAATGGGGCCAGTTCGCGGGTTTTGTTTCCCGTTCACAACGCATCTGGCTGGCTGTGCTTTGTGGCCTGCTTCTCGCCGTTATGCTTTTTACTCTTCCCTCTTACCAGCATGCGGTGCGTTTACCGCAAGTCAGTGGAGTGCTTTGGGCCGCATTAGGCTGGTGGTTCATCGCGTTGGCGTTGGTGATTTTTTATCCGCAGTCGGCAAATTTCTGGCGGTATTCGACTATTTGGCGTTTAATCTTCGGCATTCTCACTATCGTGCCTTTTTTCTGGGGAATGATGGCGTTGCGTCAGTACCACTATGAAGCTGATCACTTTGCCGGGGCCTGGTGGCTTCTCTACATTATGTTTCTTGTCTGGGGAGCGGATTCCGGCGCCTATGCATTTGGCCGATTGTTTGGTAAGCATAAGTTAGCCCCAAAAGTGTCGCCGGGAAAAACCTGGGAAGGCTTTCTTGGTGGATTGTTTACATCGGCGGTTATCTCCTGGTTGTTTGGCGTGTGGGCACCGTTGCCGGTCACTGTAGGGGTATTGCTGATGTGCTCAACCGTTGCCGCACTGGCCTCAGTTCTCGGCGATCTCACGGAAAGCATGTTTAAGCGTGAGGCTGGTATTAAAGACAGCGGTAATCTGATCCCGGGTCATGGTGGTATTCTTGACCGTATCGATAGTCTAACCGCTGCCGTGCCTGTCTTTACCTGTTTGTTATTATTAGTGTTCGGGACGTTGTGAGAGTGCGGTTATTATGTTGAGTATACTCTGGAGCCTTGCTGCCTTTATCGTTGCATTGGGCATCTTAATCACTGTGCACGAGTTCGGTCACTTTTGGGTGGCACGACGTTGTGGCGTAAAAATTGAACGTTTTTCGATTGGTTTTGGTAAAGCTTTGTGGCGTCGGCGTGATAACCAGGGCACAGAGTATGTCATTGCCCTGATTCCCCTTGGCGGTTATGTCAAAATGCTTGATGAGCGTGTCAGCAGCGTGCCGCCAGAGTTGCGCCACCAGTCTTTTAATAATAAGAGCGTATTGCAGCGCGCCTCGATTGTTGCCGCGGGCCCAGCCGCTAATTTTCTGTTTGCTATCTTTGCTTACTGGTTGGTGTTCATTCATGGTGTTCCGGGGATTCGCCCGGTGATTGGTGAAATTATGAGCGGATCGGTGGCTGCCGAGGCGCAAATTGCACCAGGTATGGAACTTAAAGCTATCGATGGTATCGAAACGCCTGATTGGGATGCTGTACGTATGGCACTGGTGGGGAAAATTGGCGACAACGAAACCACTCTGAGTCTGGCTGCGCCGGGTTCATCCCAATCGGTAGAGAAATGGGTTGATTTACGTAACTGGAATTTTGAGCCAGACAAGCAGGATCCGATCATTGCATTAGGTATTCAGCCGCTGGGACCGCAAATTGAGACTGTGTTGTCTGAAGTCCAACCGGATTCTCCAGCCAGCAAAGCCGGTTTGCAAGCTGGCGACAGGATCGTTAAAGTCGAGGGTCAGCCGCTGACGCAATGGCGGGACTTTGTGGCTCAGGTGCGGGATAACCCAGGTAATGGTATTGCACTGGATGTTGAGCGTCAGGGCGAACTGGTTCATCTGATCTTAACGCCGAAGGCACAAGCGGGTGCCCATAAGACAGAAGGTTTTGCCGGGGTGATACCACGCGTGCTCCCATTGCCGGATGAATATAAAACGGTGCGCCAGTACGGACCGTTTACGGCAATAGGTGAAGCCGGGGTAAAAACCTGGCAGTTAATGAAGTTAACGGTGGGTATGCTTGGTAAATTGATCACCGGTGATGTAAAGCTGAACAACCTGAGCGGGCCGATTTCTATCGCGCAAGGTGCTGGGATGTCAGCGGAATATGGGGTGATTTATTATCTGATGTTCCTGGCATTGATCAGTGTGAACCTTGGCGTTATCAACCTGTTCCCCTTACCGGTTTTAGATGGTGGGCATTTGCTTTTCCTCGCGATCGAAAAGATCAAAGGAGGACCAGTGTCCGAGCGAGTGCAGGACTTCAGTTATCGCATCGGTTCGATTCTGCTGGTGCTGTTAATGGGACTTGCACTTTTCAATGATTTCTCACGCTTGTCGTGACCATAAGGTTACTCAGGCAAGGGATGAGTTAGGAAGAACGCATAACAACGATGGCGATGAAAAAGTTGCTCATAGCGTCGCTGCTGTTTAGCAGCGCCACCGTATACGGTGCAGACGGGTTCGTAGTGAAGGACATTCATTTCGAAGGACTGCAGCGAGTCGCTGTCGGTGCGGCCCTGCTTAGCATTCCGGTGCGTGTTGGTGATACGGTATCTGATGAAGATATCAGTAACACCATTCGTTCACTGTTTGCTACGGGGAATTTCGAAAACGTTCAGATTCTGCGCGATGGCGACACGCTTATCGTCCAGGTTAAAGAGCGTCCAACCATTGCCAGTATCACGTTTGCCGGTAACAAAGCGGTGAAAGATGACATGCTCAAGCAGAACCTTGAAGCATCAGGCGTACGCGTTGGTGAAGCACTTGATCGCACTACGATCTCGGGCATAGAGAAAGGGCTGGAAGATTTTTACTACAGCGCCGGCAAATACAGCGCCAACGTGAAAGCCGTAGTGACGCCTTTACCGCGTAATCGCGTTGACCTGAAGCTGGTTTTCACCGAAGGGGTTTCTGCTAAAATTCAGCAGATTAATATCGTGGGGAATAAATCATTCAGTTCAGACGAACTGATTTCCCGCTTCCAGCTGCGTGATGAAGTCCCATGGTGGAATCTGGTTGGTGATCGTAAATATCAGAAACAGAAACTCTCAGGTGACCTTGAAACCTTACGCAGTTTCTATCTTGATCGCGGCTATGCGCGTTTCAATATCGATTCCACACAAGTGAGTTTGACACCGGATAAAAAAGGCATCTACATCACCATCAACATTACCGAAGGCAATCAGTATAAAATGTCTGGCGTGGTGGTGAACGGTAGTATGGCCGGTCATTCTGGTGAAATTGAACAGTTGACGAAAATCCAGCCGGGAGAACTGTATAACGGCACTAAAGTGACGCGGATGGAAGATGACGTCAAAAAACTGTTGGGACGCTATGGATACGCGTATCCGCGTGTGGTAACGCAGCCTGAAATCAATGACGCGGACAAAACGGTCAAACTGCATATCAATGTCGATGCCGGCAATCGTTACTATGTGCGTAAAGTGCGCTTTGAAGGCAATGACACCTCGAAAGATTCGGTATTGCGCCGTGAGATGCGCCAGATGGAAGGCGCATGGCTGGGAAGCGACTTGGTTGAACAGGGTAAAGAGCGTCTGAATCGTACCGGTTATTTTGAAACAGTGGATGTGGATACCCAGCGTATACCTGGTTCACCGGATCAAGTCGATGTCGTTTACAAGGTGAAAGAACGTAATACCGGGACCTTTAATTTTGGTGTCGGTTACGGGACTGAAAGTGGTGTCAGCTTCCAGGTTGGCGTAACGCAAGAAAACTGGCTGGGTACCGGTAACACAGTCGGCATTAGTGGTACCAAAAACGACTATCAGACTTACGCAGAGTTCTCGCTGACGGATCCGTATTTTACGGTGGATGGCGTGAGCCTTGGCGGTCGTATTTTCTATAACGACTTTAAAGCGGATGACGCGGACTTATCTGACTATACCAACAAAAGTTATGGTGTTGATGGTACCCTCGGCTTCCCGATTAACGAAGACAACACGTTGCGCGTCGGCTTAGGCTATGCACATAACGATTTGTCAAATATGCAGCCGCAAATAGCCATGTGGCGCTATCTGGAATCGGTAGGGCAAAATCCGGATCTTTCTGGTCGGAGTGAATACTCTGCGGATGATTTCACGTTCAACTATGGCTGGACGTACAACAATCTTGATCGCGGCTTTTTCCCAACCTCCGGTAACCGGACTAACCTGAATGGTAAAGTCACCATTCCAGGTTCCGATAATAATTTCTATAAAGTGACGCTGGATACGCAACAGTATCTGCCAATCAATCAGAATAAAACTTGGGTGTTGCTGGGCCGTGGTCGTGTTGGCTATGGTGATGGGTTGGGCGGTAAAGAGATGCCATTCTATGAAAACTTCTATGCGGGTGGCTCCAGCACGGTACGTGGTTTCCGTTCTAACAATATCGGTCCGAAAGCGGCTTACTATAACGATGGTTCGTCAACCTGTTCGGGTACAGAAGCGCTTTGCCATTCTGATGATGCCGTCGGGGGTAATGCCATGGCTGTCGCCAGCCTGGAATTGATTACGCCGACACCGTTCATCAGTGAGAAATACTCAAATTCTGTTCGTACTTCCCTGTTTATTGACTCCGGTACGGTATGGGATACTAAATGGCAAAACACCGCCGAGACACGCGCTGCAGGTATTCCTGATTACAGTGATCCGGGTAATATTCGCGTTTCCACCGGTATCGCGTTGCAGTGGATGTCGCCATTGGGTCCGCTGGTCTTCTCTTACGCCCAGCCGATGAAAAAATATGATGGAGATAAAGCAGAGCAATTCCAGTTTAATATTGGTAAAACCTGGTAATGTGTTGCGCATGGAAGCAGTCGAGTGAGTATTGCGATGGTCTTTGATAATGCAGGAGAAATGTATTGCTGGGGCCGCGCAAAACGAGTGTCCATGACACAAACATTGATGGTGAGGAGTTTATAGTGAAAAAGTTGTTATGTGCCGCAGGTATGGGTCTTGCTTTGGCCGTTTCCGCAGGTGTTCAGGCTGCTGACAAAATTGCTGTGGTAAATGTCGCCAATATTTTCCAACAGTTACCGCAACGCGCCACTGTTGCAAAACAACTGGAGAATGAGTTTAAAGGCCGTGCCAGTGATTTGCAAAGCCAGGAGCGTGACTTGCAAACCAAAAGTCAGCGCCTGCAGCGTGATGGTTCGACCATGAAGGCCAGCGAACGTAGCCGCCAGGAGAAAGACCTCATGGCACAGCGTGAAGCTTTTTCTGCAAAAGTCCAGTCCTTTGAACAGGATAACCGCCGCCGCAGTACGGAAGAACGTAATAAAATCCTGAGCCGTATTCAGGATGCGGTGAAGAAAGTTGCCACTGATGAAGGCTACGATGTGGTCATCGACGCTAACGCGGTAGCTTATGCGGCCAATGCGAAAGACATTACCGCTGACGTACTGAAACAGGTTAAATAACCATGCCTTCAATTCGACTGGCTGATTTAGCCCAGCAGTTGGATGCAGAATTGCACGGAGATGGCGATACCGTCATCTCCGGTATTGCTTCGATGCAATCCGCCCAAAATGGCCAGATCACTTTTTTAGCGAACAGTCGTTATCGTGAACAGCTTGTTGACTGTGCCGCTTCAGCCGTTGTTCTGACCCAAGATGATTTGCCCTGGTGTCGTTGCGCTGCACTGATTGTAAAAGATCCCTATTTGACCTATGCGCGCATGGCACAGTTACTGGATACCACGCCGCAGCCGGCAAAAGATATCGCGCCCAGCGCTGTGATTGACCCAACCGCACAGTTAGGCAGTGACGTTGCTATTGGGGCTAATGCGGTCATTGAGGCCGGAGTCATATTGGGTAACAATGTGGTGATTGGCGCGGGCTGTTTTGTCGGTAAAAATACCCGTATTGGCGCGGGCACGCGTTTATGGGCAAATGTCACGATTTATCATAATATTGACATCGGGGTGAAGTGTTTGATTCAGTCCGGTACGGTAATTGGTGCTGATGGTTTTGGTTATGCTAATGATTGCGGTAACTGGGTAAAAATTCCGCAGTTAGGCGCAGTGGTTATTGGTGACCGGGTTGAGATTGGCGCCTGTACCACGATTGACCGTGGGGCGCTGGATAACACACAAATCGGTAATGGTGTAATTATTGATAATCAGTGTCAGATTGCACATAACGTGGTGATTGGCGACAATACTGCCGTTGCCGGTGGCGTCATCATGGCGGGAAGTCTGAAAATCGGTCGCTATTGTATGATTGGCGGCGCCAGCGTGATTAATGGGCACATGGAAATTTGTGACAAGGTGACAGTCACCGGAATGGGAATGGTTATGCGTCCGGTTACTGAACCTGGGGTATACTCATCAGGCATTCCATTGCAACCCAACAAAACTTGGCGAAAAACGGCCGCGTTGGTGATGAACATCGATGAAATGAGCAAACGTTTAAAAGCCATTGAGCGTAAAGTGAATAATAAAGACTAAGCGCGCATCCTGTGTTTGATCGGTTTTCGGCATGCTAACATACGAACCCGACAGACCAGATGCAGAGAAACTGATTTGCGGCCTGCGGATGATCATGGTGATCTATTGCGGGCCGTGTTATTGCTGCCATCAAAATTTTTACGACAGGACGAGTATTTTGACTACTGAAACTCATACTCTGCAGATTGAAGAGATTTTAGAATTGCTGCCGCACCGTTACCCATTTTTACTGGTTGACCGTGTGCTGGCGTTCGAAGAGCATAAATTTCTGCGTGCTGTGAAAAACATCTCTGTTAATGAACCGTTTTTCCAGGGGCACTTCCCTGGTAAGCCGATTTTCCCTGGTGTACTGATTCTGGAAGCGATGGCACAGGCAACCGGCATTCTGGCATTTAAGAGTGTAGGCAAACTGGAACCGGGCGAATTATATTATTTCGCCGGGATTGATGAAGCCCGCTTTAAACGCCCTGTGGTGCCAGGTGATCAGATGATCATGGAAGTCACTTTTGAGAAAACCCGCCGTAATCTGACGCGCTTTCATGGTGTCGCAACCGTTGACGGTAAAATTGTCTGTGAAGCAACCATGATGTGTGCCCGCAGCCGGGAGGCATAATTTGTGATTGATAAAACCGCGGTAATCCATCCCAGTTCGATTGTTGAAGCAGGCGCCGTGATTGGCGCCGACGTCCATATTGGACCGTTCTGCTTTATTGGTGAACACGTCGAGATTGGCGCGGGCACTGTGCTGAAGTCTCACGTGGTGGTGAATGGATATACCCGTATCGGTAAAGACAATCAGATCTATCAATTTGCCTCCATTGGTGAAGTGAACCAGGATCTCAAGTATGCGGGTGAACCGACGCGCGTCGAGATCGGTGATCGGAATCGTATCCGTGAAAGCGTGACCATTCATCGTGGTACGGTGCAGGGTGGTGGCGTCACGGTTATGGGCAGTGATAATTTACTGATGATTAACGCACACATTGCGCATGACTGTCACATTGGCGAACACTGCATTTTCGCTAACAATGCGACGCTGGGCGGCCATGTCACGGTAGATGATTTTGCTATTATTGGTGGGATGACGGCAGTGCATCAGTTCTGCTCGATTGGCGCTCATGTGATGGTTGGCGGATGCTCAGGTGTGGTGCAGGATATTCCTCCTTATGTCGTTGCTCAGGGTAACCATGCCACGCCATTCGGTATCAATATTGAAGGGCTGAAACGTCGTGGCTTTAGTAAAGAGGCGCTGCATGCTATTCGCAATGCTTATAAATTGCTTTATCGCAGTGGTAAAACACTGGATGAAGTCAAGCCAGAGATTGCTGCAATAGCGCAGGCGCAGCCGGAAGTGCAACCATTTTATGATTTCTTTGCACGCTCAACCCGAGGTTTGATCCGTTAAGTCCATGCCAGCGCGTCCTCTCACGATCGCCCTTGTCGCCGGAGAAATTTCCGGCGATATTCTTGGTGCCGGATTGATCCGCGCCCTGAAAGAAAAACATCCTGACGCCCGTTTTGTTGGTGTCGCTGGGCCGCAGATGCAGGCTGCCGGCTGTGAGTCCTGGTATGAGATGGATGAGCTGGCGGTGATGGGTATTGTTGAAGTCCTTGGGCGCTTACCGCGATTGCTGAAAATTCGTCGCGATTTAACGCGCCGCTTCAGGGCGCTCAGACCTGATGTCTTTGTAGGCATTGATGCGCCCGACTTTAATATCACTCTGGAAGCCCGGTTGAAACAGCGGGGCATTCGGACAATTCACTATGTCAGCCCTTCTGTATGGGCATGGCGGCAGAATCGGGTATTTAAGATTGGTCGTGCCACGGATCTGGTGTTGGCCTTTTTGCCTTTCGAGAAAGCATTTTACGACCGTTATAATGTCCCATGCCGTTTTATCGGCCATACCATGGCCGATGCAATGCCATTACAGCCTGACAAACGGGCTGCTCGCCAGCAACTGGGTATTGATGAAAACGCGCGTTGCCTGGCATTGTTGCCAGGGAGCCGCGGTGCGGAAGTGGAGATGCTCAGTGCCGATTTTCTGCAAACGGCACAGTTGTTGCGTGTTCGCTGGCCCGATTTAGTCATTGTTGTGCCGTTGGTGAATGCGAAACGTCGTGAGCAGTTTGCTGCGATTAAAGCAGAGGTTGCCCCGGAATTATCCCTGCACGTGCTTGACGGGCAGGGGCGCGAAGCTATGGTGGCAAGTGATGCCGCTTTGCTTGCCTCGGGTACTGCGGCACTGGAGTGTATGCTGGCTAAATGCCCGATGGTGGTGGGCTACCGTATGAAAGCCCTGACCTTTTGGTTAGCTAAACGTTTAGTCAAAACGGACTATGTCTCGTTGCCGAACTTGCTGGCCGGGCGTGAGTTGGTTAAAGAACTATTGCAAGATGAATGCCAGCCAGAAAAGCTGGCTGCGGCGCTGGTGCCTCTGCTGGCCGGAGGGGAAACCCGAGATGCGCTGCTGGAGGCGTTTTATTCGCTCCATCATCAAATCCGTTGGCATGCGGATGAACAAGCGGCACAAGCCGTACTGGAGCTGGCTAATGGCTGATTTTATTTATCCCAATGCGCGCCGGATTGCCGGTGTCGATGAAGTTGGTCGTGGTCCGCTGGTCGGGGCAGTTGTTACCGCCGCCGTGATCCTTGATCCGGCAAAACCCATCGTCGGTCTGGCGGATTCAAAAAAATTGTCTGCAAAGCGGCGTCTGGCGCTATATGACGAAATCATCGAGAAAGCACGGTCCTGGAGTCTTGGACGTGCTGAACCGGAGGAGATCGATCAGCTCAATATCCTGCATGCGACGATGCTGGCAATGCAACGGGCTGTTGCTGCGCTGACCATACCGCCGGACTATGTGTTGATTGATGGTAACCGTTGCCCGGTATTGCCGATGCGTTCAATGGCGGTGGTGAAAGGCGACAGCCTGGTGGCGGAAATTAGCGCGGCGTCTATTCTTGCTAAAGTCACCCGCGATGCTGAAATGGTTGCGCTGGATTCGCAGTTCCCTGAGTATGGTTTCGCACAACATAAAGGGTATCCCACCGCGTTGCACCTGGAAAAACTGGCGCAATATGGCGTAACGCCACACCATCGGCGCAGCTTTGCGCCAGTGCGTAACTCGCTGCATGATGCGGCGCGCTGAGACCACCTGATTTGTACTCGGGTAGTTTAATCCCGCTTTAACCTGTTTTAACCGGAAAGAAATATGGCCGAACCCCGTTTTATTCACCTGCGCGTACACAGTGATTATTCGATGGTTGATGGGCTTGCCAAAACAGGACCGTTGGTAAAAAAAACGGCAATGTTGGGTATGCCGGCTCTGGCAATCACTGATTTTACCAATCTTTGCGGGTTGGTTAAATTCTATGGCAGCGCACATAGTGCGGGTATCAAGCCCATTATCGGGGCTGATTTTAATGTCGCCAGTGAACTGATGGGTGATGAGCTGGCACAAATTACTGTGCTGGCAGCCAATAATAGCGGTTACCAGAACCTGACATTACTGATTTCGCGCGCTTATCAGCGTGGATATGGGATTGCCGGGCCAATCATTGACCGTGACTGGCTGGTGGAATTCCAGGATGGCTTGATTCTGCTTTCCGGCGGGCGGCATGGTGATGTCGGTAAAAGTTTATTACGTGGCAACCAGGCGCTGGTGGCGGAATGTCTGGCGTTTTATCAACAGCATTTCCCTGACCGCTATTATCTGGAACTGATCCGTACCGGACGACCTGATGAAGAGAACTACCTGCATGCCGCCGTTGAATTAGCACTGTCTGAAGGTGTGCCCGTCGTGGCCACTAATGAAGTCTGCTTTATTGATGAGGATGACTTCGACGCACATGAAATTCGCGTAGCTATCCATGATGGCTTTACGCTTGACGATCCCAAACGCCCACGGAAGTACAGCCCCCAGCAATATATGCGCAGTGAACAAGAGATGTGCGAGTTGTTCTCGGATATCCCGGAAGCGCTGGAAAATAGCGTGGAGATTGCCAGACGTTGTAATGTGACCATCCGCCTCGGTGAATACTTTTTGCCGCAATTCCCCACCGGGGAAATGAGCACGGAGGATTTTCTGGTAATGAAAGCGAAGGACGGGCTGGAAAAACGGCTGGAATTTCTCTTTCCTGATGCGGACGAGCGCACCCGAAAACGCCCTGAATATGATGAGCGCCTTGAGACAGAACTCCAGGTGATTAACCAAATGGGGTTCCCGGGCTACTTTCTTATTGTGATGGAATTTATTCAGTGGTCGAAAGATAACGGTGTTCCTGTAGGGCCTGGCCGTGGTTCCGGGGCTGGTTCACTGGTGGCTTATGCCCTGAACATCACTGACCTTGATCCGCTGGCATTCGACCTGCTGTTTGAACGTTTCCTGAATCCGGAACGTGTTTCTATGCCTGACTTTGATGTCGATTTTTGCATGGAAAAACGCGATCGGGTGATTGAGCATGTGGCGGACATGTATGGGCGCGAAGCGGTATCGCAAATAATTACCTTTGGTACTATGGCGGCGAAAGCGGTGATCCGCGATGTGGGCCGGGTGTTAGGCCATCCGTATGGTTTTGTCGATCGTATTGCTAAACTGATCCCCCTCGATCCGGGCATGACGCTGGAAAAAGCGTTTGCCGCCGAACCGCAATTGACGGAAATTTATGAGGCGGATGAAGAAGTTAAAGCGCTGATCGACATGGCGCGTAAGCTGGAAGGGGTGACGCGTAATGCCGGGAAACATGCTGGTGGTGTGGTCATTTCGCCAACCAAAATCACTGACTTTGCCCCGCTCTATTGTGATGAAAATGGTAATCATCCAGTCACTCAGTTTGATAAGAACGATGTGGAATATTCCGGGCTGGTTAAGTTCGACTTCCTTGGCTTACGGACGTTAACCATCATCAACTGGGCGCTGGAAATGATTAATGTCCGGCGTGCAAAACACGGCGAAGCGCCGATTGATATCGCCACGATCCCACTGGATGACAGGAAAAGCTTCGACATATTGCAGCGTTCGGAAACCACGGCAGTGTTTCAGCTTGAATCGCGTGGGATGAAAGATCTGATCAAACGTCTGAAACCGGACTGTTTTGAAGACATGATAGCTCTGGTGGCCTTGTTCCGTCCGGGACCGTTGCAATCCGGCATGGTCGATAACTTTATTGACCGTAAACATGGCCGTGAAGCCATTTCATATCCGGATATTCAGTGGCAGCACGAGACACTGAAACCAGTGCTGGAACCCACTTACGGCATTATCCTGTATCAGGAACAAGTGATGCAAATAGCCCAGGTGCTGTCGGGCTACACCCTGGGTGGTGCAGACATGTTGCGCCGGGCGATGGGTAAGAAAAAGCCGGAAGAAATGGCGAAACAGCGCTCTGTTTTTCAGGCTGGCGCCGAGAAGATGGGGGTCGATGGCGAACTGTCGATGAAAATCTTCGATCTGGTGGAAAAGTTCGCCGGTTATGGCTTCAATAAATCTCACTCAGCGGCGTATGCGTTGGTTTCCTACCAGACCTTGTGGCTGAAAACACATTATCCGGCAGAGTTCATGGCGGCGGTAATGACTGCGGATATGGACAACACGGAAAAAGTCGTTGGCCTGGTGGATGAGTGTTGGCGCATGGGGCTAAAAATCCTGCCGCCGGATATTAACTCAGGACTCTACCATTTTCATGTCAATGATGATGGTGAAATTGTCTACGGCATTGGCGCGATTAAAGGCGTGGGTGAAGGACCGATTGAAGCCATCATTGAGGCGCGTAACCAGGGGGGCTATTTCCGGGAATTGTTTGATCTGTGCGCACGGACCGATACTAAAAAACTTAACCGTCGCGTGCTGGAAAAACTGATCATGTCCGGGGCTTTTGATCGCCTTGGTCCGCATCGGGCAGCGTTGATGAGCGCGTTGGGCGATGCGTTGAAAGCGGCGGATCAGCATGCCAAAGCTGAAGCGATTGGCCAGAGCGACATGTTTGGGGTATTGGCGGAAGAACCGGAGCAAGTCGAAAAGTCTTATGCCAGCATCACGCCGTGGCCGGAACAAATACAGCTCGATGGCGAACGGGAAACCTTAGGACTCTACCTTACCGGACATCCGATCAACCAATATCTGAAAGAGATTGAACGTTACGTTGGTGGGGTTCGCCTGAAAGATATGCACCCGACGGAACGCGGTAAAATAACCACTGCGGCTGGGTTAGTGCTGGCGTCCCGCGTGATGGTCACCAAACGTGGTAATCGTATTGGTCTCTGTACCCTGGATGATCGTTCCGGGCGGCTGGAAGTGATGTTGTTCACTGATGCCTTAGAGAAATATCAGCAACTGCTGGAAAAAGACCGTATTCTGATCGTCAGCGGACAAGTTAGTGTTGATGACTTCAACGGCGGCCTTAAAATGACCGCGCGCGAACTGATGGATATTGATGAAGCGCGTGAAAAATACGCCCGCGGGCTTGCTATCTCGCTGACGGACAGGCAAATTGATGACCAGCTTTTAAACCGTCTTCGCCAGTCTCTGGAACCTTATCGTTCGGGGACGATTCCGATACATCTTTACTATCAAAGAGAAGATGCACGGGTAAAGTTGCGCTTTGGCGCAACGTGGCGTGTGTCACCCAATGATCGTCTATTGAATGATCTGCGGTTGTTGGTAGGTTCGGAGCAGGTGGAACTGGAGTTTGACTAAAACAGGAACATTATGAGTCTTAATTACCTGGATTTTGAACAGCCAATCGCTGAGCTGGAAGCGAAGATCGATTCCCTTAAGTCGATTGGCCGTCAGGATGAAAAAAACGATATTAATCTGGATGAAGAAGTACAGCGCCTGCGTGAGAAGAGCGTCGAGCTGACACGGAAGATCTTCTCCGATTTAGGGGCATGGCAAATAGCGCAACTGGCGCGTCATCCGCTGCGCCCTTATACACTGGATTATGTTCGTAACGTATTTACTGACTTTGACGAGTTGGCTGGTGATCGTGCTTATGCTGATGATAAAGCCATTGTTGGTGGTACGGCGCGTCTGGATGGCCGTCCGGTGATGATCATTGGTCATCAGAAAGGCCGGGAAACCAGAGAAAAGATCCGGCGTAACTTTGGCATGCCCGCGCCGGAGGGTTACCGTAAGGCATTGCGTCTAATGGAACTGGCTGAGCGGTTTAATCTGCCAATAATCACCTTTATTGATACGCCAGGTGCTTATCCGGGCGTCGGGGCGGAAGAACGTGGCCAGTCTGAGGCCATCGCGCATAATTTGCGTGAGATGTCAGGCCTGAAAGTGCCGGTTATCTGTACCGTGATTGGCGAAGGGGGGTCTGGTGGAGCATTAGCCATTGGTGTTGGCGACAAAGTGAATATGTTGCAATACAGCACTTATTCCGTGATTTCGCCGGAAGGTTGCGCATCGATTTTATGGAAAAGCGCCGATAAAGCGCCGCTGGCGGCTGAAGCGATGGGGATTACTGCGCCACGACTGAAAGAGCTGAAGCTGATTGACAGCGTTATCCCGGAACCGTTGGGTGGTGCTCACCGGGATCCGATCACCACCGCTGCATCTTTGAAAGTGCAGTTGAGCGCGGATCTGGCCGATCTTGAAGTATTCAGCAAAGAAGAGTTGCTGGACCGGCGTTATCAGCGACTGATGAACTACGGATACGCGTGATTATCCCCTTAATATGTGCAGTTGCATCGGCGTTGAGAGTGTTGGTTCAGCCGAATTTCCGATTCGTGTAAGCTTATCGGGATTCGCGCAGCTTCCCTTGAGGTAATGCGAACTTGATCGCAATATCAGGGGGCGACGTTAACCTGTTTCTGCCGCATTCCAGCCCGACGCAGGTGAAACACCCTGTCTTTGTTTGTGCAGCCTTCAGATCCTTTGGTCATCGGTGCATTTGTCAGCAACAGGGTGGCTGATGCCATCATGCTGCTCACTGGCATATTTTTATGTCATTATCCAGCCCACCTGTGGCGCATAAGAGAAAGCCGGGAGAGTCAGGAACTCACATGCTGGGATTAAAAAACCTTCATCACATTGCGATTATTGCCAGCGACTATGCCCGCAGCAAAGCCTTCTATTGCAACACGCTAGGCTTCACGTTGCAGCAAGAAGTGTATCGACAACAGCGTGACTCATGGAAAGGCGATTTAGCGCTCAATGGTCAGTATGTTATTGAACTGTTCTCTTTCCCCAACCCGCCTGTGCGCGTCAGCCATCCCGAAGCCTGTGGTCTGCGTCATCTGGCGTTGGCCGTTGAGGACATTGACTATGCGGTCCGGTATCTGGACACGCAGGGCATACGTTGTGAACCGGTGCGGATTGATCCGCTTACAGGGAAACGTTTCACGTTTTTTGTCGATCCAGACGGTTTGCCGCTGGAACTTTATCAGGCGTAAAATAAACACTTACTACGGGCTACAATGCGGTGGTCCGATATCGGCCCAATAGGTTTTGCATGTCAGCTATCGCTCAACTTGAACAGCAACTGGCCGGGCAGCAGCAGGTGTTACTGGCCTACAGCGGTGGTCTGGATTCCACCGTATTACTCCATCAATTGGTACAGTTACGAGTCCGTATGCCGGCACTGCAACTGCGGGCGCTACATGTTCACCATGGTTTAAGCCCGTTTGCTGATGTATGGGTGACGCACTGCCAACAGCAATGTGCTCTCTGGCAAGTCCCCTTGTGCGTGGAACATGTCCAGTTCGACACAGCGGGAAAAGGCGTTGAGGCGGCGGCCCGCGAGGCGCGCTATCAGGTATTTCATCACCACGTGCAACCCGGGGAAATGTTGCTCACGGCACAACACCTTGACGATCAATGTGAAACGTTGTTGCTGGCATTGAAACGCGGCAGTGGACCGGCCGGACTGTCAGCGATGCCAGCTAAAATGGCGTTTGGGCCGACTTACTTGTTACGTCCTTTGCTGCAACAGCGGCGTCAGCAACTGGAAGCGTGGGCGGCTGAACATCAACTGCAATGGATTGAAGATGAAAGCAATCGGGATACACGCTATGAGCGCAATTTTCTGCGCCAGCAGGTGCTACCATTACTGAATACTCGCTGGCCGCATTTTGCTCAGGCAAGTGCCCGCAGCGCGCTATTATGTGGTGAGCAGGAGCAGTTACTGGATGAACTTCTCGCTGAGTCACTGGCACAGTGCTTACAGGCGGATGGCGCGCTACGCATTGACCAGTTTGCCGCCATGAGCGCCGCGCGCCGCGCCGCATTACTGCATCGCTGGATTGCTTCGCAAGGAGGAAAAATGCCTTCGCGCGATGCGTTGCAACGCCTTTATGATGAAGTCATTGCCAGTCGCAGAGATGCAGTACCCCGTTTGCAGTTCGGTTGTCATGAAATCCGCCGTTATCGTCAGGCCCTCTATTGGTTAGCGGTAATGCCGTCGTTGCGACAGCTAATCCTGCCCTGGCCTGTCCCCGCGCAACCGTTAAGTTTGCCAGGCGATCTTGGACAACTGATTCAGGATCCTCACGGTATTGCCCTGCGTTTGCCACGACATGATGAGCCCGTTAACATTCGTTTTCAGGCGCAAGGCGACGTGCATATTGTGGGGCGGGACAGAGGGCGTTCGATAAAAAAACTGTGGCAGGAGTTGGCGATCCCGCCCTGGCAACGTGAACGTACGCCGATGATTTTTTATGGTGAGCATTTGATTGCGGTCCCGGGTCTGTTCGTGACGCGTGACGGCGATGCGGGGCAACGGGAAAGCTGGCGGGTGAGTTGGCAAAAACAGTGCTAAGTGGCGATAACGGATGGCGGGGCATCGGGGTAACCTGATGATAGCAAGAAGGGCGGGAAATATCCCGCCCGGATACGTCTAATCGGATTCACTCACCACAACGCAGCCCAGGTCCGGATGACTGAAACTGGCGATATGATCCAGGCGGACCTCGCGTATTTCACCGGTAAGATCGATGGTCAGATACTCAACGTTCTTACGTGAAATGATATCTTTTGCTTGTGCCTTTAACTGCTCGCCGTTTTTCAGTGCCAGTGTCAGCATCCAGTTATTTTGGCAGGCGAGTTCAAGGTTGTCATAATCATCGCAATTGATCGGTTTATAAACTTCATTCATCAACATAATCGCTCACCAGTAAGTTTGCGGCAGCAAAGGCCGCCTGTTCCCTGATAGAAGAGTTTAGCGCAGAATTCGCTGCTATCTCATCCAGTGCTTTCAATGCGCAACCAATAGCGTCAGGCACGTACCCCAGACTGCCACTGCCAATTTCAGCATATTTCTGGCGAACCAAATCACAATACTTTTGCACATGCACCTCCTTCTGGAGCATAAATCGCGGAGCGGTGAGCGACTATAGCACAGGCTTTTGCGGGAAATCTGCCTGTAACAGGGTGATTTGCTGCGGGGTCGGGTACAATGAGATTTTACTTTTATGAGAGGCCGTATGGCACTTAAAGCAACTATTTATAAAGCCGCGGTCAACGTCGCTGATATCGATCGTAACGTCTTTCTTGATGATGTATTGACCCTGGCGCGACATCCCTCTGAAACGGAAGCGCGGTTGATGCTGCGGCTGCTTGCCTGGTTATGCCATGCTGATGCGCGCTTACAGTTCACCCGTGGTTTATCTGCCGACGATGAACCGGAAATCTGGCAGTTAAATGATCACCAGGGGATTGAAACCTGGATTGACCTTGGTCTGCCCGATGAGCGCAGAGTAAAGAAAGCATGCAGCCGTTCATCTTGCGTATATCTGTATACCTATAATGCCCGCGCCGCCCAGATCTGGTGGCAACAACAGTATGAGAAACTTTCACAACAAAAAAATCTGACGGTCCGTTTTTTACCTGATGTGCAACTGGCGGCGCTAACGGATTTTGCTGCCCGGAATATGTCATTGCAGGCGACACTACAGGAAGGCACGGTATGGTTGTCTGATGCGCAACATCATCAGGAGTTGCGTTTTGACCCATGGCTAATCAACGGTACATTGCCATGATAGTACTATCACGTCATGTTGCGATCAGCGATGCGGAAATTGAAATTACCGCTATTCGCGCGCAGGGCGCGGGTGGGCAGCATGTGAATAAGAGTTCAACCGCGATCCATCTGCGATTTGATATTCATGCCTCGTCGTTACCCGACTTTTATAAACAACGTCTGTTGGCCGCCCGTCACCATCTCATCACGCCGGAAGGTGTCGTTATTATCAAGGCACAAGAATATCGTAGTCAGGAGATGAACCGGGAAGCTGCGCTGAAACGGCTGGAAAACCTGATCAGTGAATTAACGGTGGTGGTGAAATCGCGGCGCCCGACGCGCCCGACGCTGGCGTCCAAAAAACGCCGGCTGGAGAGTAAAGCACGCAAAAGCACCACCAAATCGCTACGTTCCAGGCCACTCTGAACGATGGAGTATTGCGCCTGAAATGGCGCCATCATGTTAAAACGCACCTCCATGCGGCAGGGTTTCGTCCGCCGTGGAAGGTGCATGTCACTGATTATCGCCGTCGTAATGCCCTGTTGGCGGGGCTTTATCCCTGAATTTCTTTCATCAGAAATGCAATCAGGTCACTGATTTTTATCAGCCGTTTTTCGCCTTCACGCCGTGCTTTGTACTCTACCTCACCGTTATCAAGATTACGGTCGCCAATGACAATCGTATGTGGCACGCCGATCAATTCCATGTCGGCAAACATAACGCCAGGGCGTTCTTTACGATCATCCAGAATCACATCAATACCGTTAGCGCGTAGCGAGTCATAAAGTGCTTCGGCCTGCTCTTTGACACGGAAAGATTTATGCATATTCATCGGCAGAATCGCCACCTGGAAGGGTGCGAGCGCCGCAGGCCAAATGATACCGCGCTCATCATGGTTTTGCTCAATGGCGGCGGCCACCACCCGTGAAATGCCAATGCCATAACAGCCCATGGTTAACATCTGATTACGGCCATCTTCACCTTGCACGGAGGCTTTCATCGCTTCTGAATACTTGGTGCCCAGTTGGAAAATGTGGCCTACTTCGATACCGCGTTTGATGTGCAGTGTCCCTTTACCGTCCGGGCTGGGATCGCCGTCAACCACGTTACGAATATCAGCAATTTGCGGCAGGGGAAGATCGCGTTCCCAGTTAATGCCGGTAAGATGTTTGCCATCAATGTTTGCCCCGGCACTGAAATCGCTCATTTGCGCCACGGTACGGTCAGCGATGATCGGCAATGTCAGGCCGACAGGACCGAGCGAGCCAGGTCCTGCCCCCACAGCGGCACGGATCTCTTCTTCACTGGCGAACACCAGTGGTGAGGCAACAAGACCAATTTTTTCGGCTTTGATTTCGTTGAGTTCATGATCACCACGCACCAGCAACGCAATCAGCTGGTGACCACTCTCTTCACGGGCTTTCACCAACAGGGTTTTAACGGTTTTTTCGATAGGCAAATGGAATTTTTCAACCAGCGCCGCAATGGTTTTCGCATTAGGCGTGTCGAGGACGATCGACGTGCCCTCGATCTTCATCGCGGGGAAGAGCGACTGGGGACCATTCCAGGTGCCCGGCAGCCTGGAGCGGATGCAGGGCGGCGCGTGCACCCGGATGCTGGGATGCCACCTGATCGCAGGGGCGGGTCACTGGGTACAGCAGGAGCAGCCGGGAAGAGTAGCGGAGCTGCTGCTGGAGTTCATGCAGCAGAGTATCCATTCAGCGAGCATGGTCCCCCTGCCCTGATCGCCTATGCGCGCGTCGGCTGCCAGCACCAGAATCAGCCGCGGCGGCGCCCTCGATGAAACATTCGGTTGCGTCCTGCCTTTCCTTGCGGGCGACACCCGGGCAATGTCCGGCTGCCTGTCGGACCGCAGAGCGTAGATCCTAGGAGAGATAAGAATGGATAAGACTGTAGCTGGCTTGATCGGAGCGATGACCGTTCTCGCCGCGACGGCCCCATCGCAAGCTGCGACGGATATGCCGCCCGGGAGCGAGGCTGCCATGCAGGTGAGTTCCTATGCCGACCTGTTGAAGCCGATCCCGAACGCTCGCGCCTTGCTAGAGGCTTCGGCTGCGGCAGAGGCAGGGGCCGCCCCGGAAGCTGAGGGACAGGCGAGGGTTCAAGAGGTTCAATACCACCATCACCACCACCATCATTACCGCCACCGTTACTATCGCCACCATCACCATCATCA
>JAATFO010000092.1 GCA_015655145.1 Enterobacterales bacterium
CGTTTTAGAGGAATAGCCGTTACGTGCGTTAGAGCCTGTTCTGGGCGCATTTTTCTCATGCCCAAGATGATCAGTAAGCTCTGCATTCAGGGCGGTTTCGACGGTTAGCTTCGTCAGCATACGAGAAAACTGACTGAGATCTGCTTCTGTTTTAAGGCCTTTGGCCAATTCGGCAGCGAGTGCCTTAAGCTTCTTTTCGTCCATAATGCACCTGTCTCCATTGTTGGAGTGAACATATCAAAAACAGGCAATTACACAATTTAAATTACAGTCTCACCAGAACGGGAACCCAGGTTCCCGTTTTCTATGACAAAAGGTTATTTCGCTAAGGAAGTCAATTCAGTGCGAGCAGTGTTCAGTTTTTGCTGAATTTCCTGCAAATCAGTCTGCTTTTCGCTTAGTTTGCGTTGGTATTTAGCTATTTTACTCGGGTCGCCTTTCTGTTGTGCCTGGCGTAAATCATTTTGTACCTCGCGGATATCACTTTGCTTGTCAGCCAGCTTTTTTTCCAGTTTTTCGACGTCTTTCCTGGCATCGGCCGCCACACTGGCACGGGTACAATGCGCATTGACTTCTGCCAGCGCTTTTTCCAAACCGGCTATTTTATTGCTGTTGCCAAATTGTCGGGCAATGGTGATTTCTTTTTCCAGAACCGCTTGTTTTGTCGCGCAATTTTCTACCGCCTGTACTGCACTGATGGAACTGACGAGCATTACTGCGGTGAAAGAAAGCGTCATCAACTTTTTCATCGTAATCTCCTTTTATACGATTATTCTGGCGGCACCATCGTGGTCAACGCCACCAGAGAGGTAAGATAAAGCTTTCACCACAATGAAACAATGGTTATATGCCCTCAGCGCGTTACAGCAATCAGAATAAGGGAAGTGAGTAACCCATCAAGCGAACGGCTTGCTGCGGTGGTGCCTGCGGGTCGTGGCACCTTCTGCATAAAGCCTCGCGATACCTTAATTAATCGCGGTCATACCTGACGTAACTGTAAATCCAGCGGTGTTTTACTGGGCTCACCACCGATTTCGCGCGCCAGTTTAGGCACCAGGTAGCCTGAAACCAGAGTCAGCAATTCACGCACAATGCGGCGTGCATCGTCATCGGAAACATAAAAGTGCGCGGCGCCCTGTACTTTATCCAGCACATGCAGGTAATAGGGTAAAATGCCGGCATCAAACAGCGCATTACTCAGCACCGCCAGGGTCTGCGCATTATCATTGATTCCACGCAACAGCACGCTTTGATTGAGTAAGGTCACGCCTGCGCGTTTTAACCGTTGCATACCCTGACACACTGCGTTGTCGATCTCCTGTGCATGGTTAATATGCGTGACCAACAGAATTTGCAGGCGCGAGCAGGCCAGGCGCTGGCACAAGGTTTCAGTGATGCGTGTGGGGATCACCACCGGCAAACGGCTATGAATGCGCAGGCGTTTCAGATGAGGGATGGCTTCCAGTTCAGCGATTAGCGCGTCGAGCTCATGATCTTTCGCCATTAACGGATCGCCGCCGGAAAAGATGATTTCATCCAACTCCGGATGTTGGTTAATATAATCGATAGCGCGTTGCCAGTTGCGTTTGTTACCCTGATTATTCTGGTAGGGAAAATAGCGACGGAAACAGTAACGGCAGTTCACGGCACAGCCGCCTTTGACCAGCAATAAGGCGCGGTTTTTATACTTATGCAGTAAGCCGGGGACGACGTTGCTTTGCTCATCAAGCGGGTCATCGCTGTAACCCGGGGTGATCGTGAACTCTTGTCGGTCAGTGATCACTTGCAGTAGCAGGGGATCCTGTGGATCGCCTTTTTTCATGCGTTGAGCGAAAGCGCGAGGTACACGCAGAGCGAAAAGCTTGCGTGCATCACTGCCCGCTGCCAGTTCAGCATGGGTATCGAGTGCTAAAAGCTGCAATAATTCATCGGGTTCAGTGATGACATCCGCAAGTTGTTGCAACCAATCTTCTCTGATCGGGGTATTTAGGGTTACAATGTGCGCCATTTTTTTGGCTACGTACCAGTGTTTAATTGTCGAGGGCCTTTATGGCAACGTATTCTAGCAACGATTTTCGTTCCGGTCTTAAAATCATGTTCGAGGGTGAGCCTTATGCCGTCGAATCCAGTGAATTTGTGAAACCGGGTAAAGGCCAGGCTTTTGCGCGCGTGAAAATGCGTCGTTTACTGACTGGCAAACTGATTGAAAAAACCTTCAAATCCACGGACACTGCAGAAGGTGCAGATGTTATGGATATGAACCTGACTTACCTGTACAACGATGGTGAATTTTATCATTTCATGAATAATGAAACCTTCGAGCAACTGGCGGCCGACCAGAAAGCGGTGGGCGATAATGCCAAATGGTTGCTCGATCAGGCAGAATGTATCGTGACGTTGTGGAATGGTCAGCCTATCGTGGTGATGCCGCCGAACTTTGTTGAGCTGGAAATTGTTGATACCGATCCGGGTCTGAAAGGGGATACCGCAGGAACCGGTGGAAAACCGGCAACGCTGAGCACTGGCGCGATAGTAAAAGTGCCGCTGTTTGTGCAGATTGGTGAAGTGATCAAAGTTGACACCCGCTCGGGTGAATACGTCTCCCGGGTAAAATAGCAGGGCAGAAGGTGTATCGTCAGGTACGCCTTTGTTCTTTTATCAGTGAGGTCAGGACGATGTTAAGACGGGTTAAGTTTATCACGGGTGTATTATTCGTCACCGTTGCACTGAGCGCATGTAACACCTTTCATGGTTTCGGTGAAGATGTTTCGCACCTCGGTGGCGCAATTTCGCGCGCAGCCAAATAATAACCGCCTTTTCACTTATATTTCCTTTTCAGTGCGTTATCCCCGGCAGTACGCAAAATTAAGGCTATGCTTAATATTCTGGGTAATTAATGCAACCAAAAAAGGAAATTTCCATGTTAAAAAAAAGTATGATTGCTCTTTTCTCGGTCTTAGTGCTTTCTTCTCTGCTCAGCGCGTGTAATACCACTCGTGGTGTGGGGGAAGATGTTGAAGCGGGTGGTAAGGCGATTCAGCATAGCACACAGTAAACTCGCTACCCGGTAACGGCTGTTCTTTACGCCATACCGGGTTTATTTTTCTGCTTTCAACGCATTTTACAGCGTTACTACGCCAATCAGTGTCACAACAGTTAAAATTGCTGCCAATCCGTAAAATACCCATTTATCCCCGGGGACGTGAACCTGCACATCATGCATGCCATGATGCAGCCGGTGCAGTGCGCACCACAGTGGCAGTACAATCATCAGGAAAATAAACAGACGCCCAATCCAGGATTGCGCAAACGCCAGTATCCGGCCATAGCTCAGGGCATCATCCGGATAAAATCCCAACGACAGCAACAAGCCAAGCAGCAGCACCATGACGGGCGAAATGATCGCCGCCCACATACCGCCTGCGCCGAATAATCCCCAGAAAATGGGCTCATCAGAACGTTGTGGTTGCTGTTTCATCGATCTCTCCTTAAGCCAATAGTGCAATGGCGAGAACCGCCAGCGTCGCCAACACTGTGATGGTCCACAGCAGCACAATCACGGGTTTTGCCGCCATCTTTTGCTCTTTAATGATCAGAATGGTGGCTTTCGGCGCCAGTTCAAACCAGGTTTTGCTGTGTAACAGCGCGCCAAGCAACGCCATAACATTCAGTAACAGCGTGATGGGATGTTGCAAAAAGACGATGAACCCATGCCAACTGTCGGCACCCTGTTTCAGCGCATATAAAGCAAAAATCAACTCTACACTAAACCATAACGCCGGAATTGCCGTCCCCTCGCGCAGCATGTAAAAACGATAAAAGCCTGATTTTTGCCACCAGACGGGCGAGATGGGACGAACATACGCTTTGCGTTTGCTTATCATCATTTTATCCTTATCGCGGTTTTAGCAGCGCAATCATGAAGTCCTTGCTGCTTTCCACTTTGCTTTGCTGGATTGCGGCAGCCGGGTCGACATGTTTTGGGCACACTTCTGAGCAGAAACCGACAAATGTGCAAGGCCAGACACCATTCTCGCCATTGAGTTGCGGCATACGTTGTGCTTTGCCATGGTCACGGTTATCGAGGTTGTAACGGTGTGCGAGAGTGATGGCGGCCGGGCCGATGAATGCCGGGTTGAGACCAAATTGTGGGCACGCGGAGTAGCACAACCCACAATTAATACAACCGGAAAATTGGTGGTATTTTGCCATTTGCCCTGGGGTTTGCCGGTTTGGTCCTTCTTTCGGGGTACGATCGTTACCGATGATATACGGCTTGATGGCGGCAAGACTTTCCATGAAATGCGTCATATCGACCACCAGATCGCGCTCAACAGGAAAGTGCGCCAGGGCTTCCACTTTCATGCCATCACGGTAATCACGCAAAAAAGTTTTACAGGCCAGTTTAGGCACCTGGTTGACCATCATGCCGCAGGAACCACAAATCGCCATGCGACAAGACCAGCGATAGGACAGATCAAATGCCAGGTTATCTTTGATATAACCCAGCGCATCCAGCAACGAGGTCTGTTCATCATAAGGGACGTCATACCATTCACTGTGCGGCGCCACGTCCTGCTCAGGATTATAACGCTGGATTTCCACCTTTAGGGTATTCATCTCAGTCATGGTTCGGCTCCTTGTGCTCTGCGGCTTCGGCTTCGGCACCGTAAACCCGCTTCGCGGGAGGCAAACGGGTAATGTTTACGTCGGTATACTCCACCCTGGGCGCGCCGGCAGGATTAAAGAAGGTCAGGGTATGCTTGAGAAAATGAATATCATCACGCGTGGTACATCCTTCATCAAGACGCTGATGCGCCCCGCGAGACTCCTTACGATTGAAGGCTGAATGAGCCATACATTCCGCGACATTAAGGCTGTGTTCTAACTCAATGCTGTAGAGCAATTCCGTATTGAAGACACTGGAACTGTCGCTGATGCGCACATGCTTAAAGCGCATTTTTAGTTCGGCCAGCGTATCGATGGTTTTCTGCATCAGCTCCGGCGTGCGATAGATACCACAACCTTCCTCCATGGCCATGCCCATCTCGTCGCGTAGTACCGACCAGTTTTCCTTGCCTTGTTGCTGTGTCAGCATATTTAATCGCTGTTCGATATCTTGCGCCTGAGCATCCAGCGCACAGGAGTTTGTCTGGCGTGGACGTTGCGTAGCCCGAATTACCGCCTGTTCGCCGGCAACACGGCCAAACACCACCAGTTCTGCCAGTGAATTGGAGCCGAGACGGTTCGCCCCGTGCAGACCGACAGATGAACACTCGCCAACAGCAAACAACCCGCTGATGCGGGTTTCACACTGTGCGTTGGTTTCGATGCCCCCCATGGTGTAATGGGCGGTTGGACGGACCGGGATTGGCGCTTCTACCGGATCGACACCGACATAGGCTTTACTCAATTCGCAGATAAAAGGCAGGCGGTCATGCAGCTTTTTTGCGCCAAGATGACGCAGATCGAGATACACCACATCGCCTCGCGGCGTCGCGATGGTTCGACCTGCCTGCCATTCATGCCAGAATGCCTGGGAAACTTTGTCACGCGGACCCAGTTCCATGTATTTATTCTTCGGCTCGCCGAGCGGGGTTTCTGGCCCCATACCGTAATCTTGCAGATAACGATAGCCGTTTTTATTTACCAGGATGCCGCCTTCGCCGCGGCAGCCCTCCGTCATCAGAATCCCTGAGCCTGGCAACCCGGTGGGATGGTATTGCACAAACTCCATATCGCGTAACGGAACGCCATGACGAAACGCCATGCCCATACCGTCACCGGTAACAATGCCGCCATTGGTGTTGTAACGATAGACGCGCCCGGCGCCACCGGTGGCTAACACCACGGCATTAGCGCGAATTTGCATCAGCGTGCCTTCCATCATGTTCATCGCTACCAGACCATGGGCTTGCCCGTCATCCACCAACAGATCAAGAACAAAATGCTCGTCAAAGCGCTGAATGTTCGGGTATTGCAGCGATGTCTGGAACAGGGTATGCAGAATATGAAACCCCGTTTTATCAGCCGCAAACCAGGTGCGTTCGATCTTCATGCCGCCAAAGCGGCGGACATTAATGGAGCCATCGGCTTTGCGGCTCCATGGGCAACCCCATTGCTCCAGTTGGATCATTTCTTGTGGACAGTGTTGAACGAAATAATCCACCACGTCTTGTTCACATAGCCAGTCACCGCCAGCGACGGTATCGTGAAAATGGGAATCATAACTGTCCTGTGGCTGTGTTACCGCGGCGGAACCGCCTTCCGCCGCCACGGTATGACTGCGCATGGGATACACTTTGGAAATAAGGGCAATGGTCAACTGGGGGTTCGCTTCTGCGGCAGCAATGGCGGCGCGAAGTCCTGCGCCTCCGGCGCCAACAATCACCAAATCGGCATTAAAGGTTTGCACGGTTTCCTCCCTGTTAATGTGGCATTAATCAGGTTCTTAGGCTATTTATTGAAATTTTTCACTACCAAAGACCGATTTTCAGGCGTGAAAAATGCTCGCTTCCAGTAAATGTCAGTATACTGTGGGTCATAAAAGTAAATGTTGATGTACTCGGGTATTTGGGGCAGAAAAATGCCTAAAAATGAGAGCGAAACCCGGTTTTGAACCCATAAAAAACCAGCAATTCGTCGAAAAATTTCTGGCGGTTTTATCTGTCGGCATTTGTCTGTCAACGTTGATACGCGTAGACTTCCTCCCCTGTTTTACAGAGGAGTGAATACCATGAGCGAAACGGCAAGCTGGCAGCCGAGCGCATCCATTGCCAATTTGTTGAAACGTGCAGCGATAATGGCTGAAATCAGACGTTTCTTTGCTGATCGTGGCATCCTGGAAGTGGAAACACCCGCCATGAGCCAGGCAACGGTCACCGATATTCACCTGTTCCCGTTTCAGACACATTTTGTCGGACCAGGCGCCGCCGCGGGCATGGATTTGTATTTGATGACCAGCCCGGAATTCCACATGAAGCGCCTGCTGGCGGCAGGCAGCGGGCCGATTTATCAACTGGGCCGCAGCTTTCGCAATGAAGAAGCCGGGCGTCATCACAACCCGGAATTCACCATGCTCGAGTGGTATCGTCCCCATTACGATATGTACCGGCTGATGAATGAAGTCGATGATCTGCTGCAACAGATATTGGAATGCGAGAGCGCAGAAACGCTTTCTTACCAACAAGCGTTTCTTCGTCATCTGAATGTGGATCCGCTGTCCGTGGATAAAACGCAATTGCGTCAAGTGGCTGAAACGCTGGGATGCGGTGAGTTGGCCAATGCGGAAGAAGATCGCGATACCTTGCTGCAACTGTTGTTTATGTTGGGCGTTGAGCCGAAGATCGGTCAGGAAAAGCCTGCCTTTGTGTATCATTTCCCGGCAACGCAGGCCGCACTGGCAGAGATCAGCACGGAAGATCACCGTGTTGCCGAGCGTTTTGAAGTCTATTTCAAGGGTATTGAGCTGTGTAATGGTTTCCGGGAGTTGACCGATAGCCGTGAGCAGCGCCAGCGTTTTGAGCAGGATAATCGTCGCCGGGCGGCACGTGGTTTACCCCAACAGCCCATCGACAATTACTTACTGGAAGCGCTGGCGCATGGCATGCCAGAGTGCTCTGGAGTGGCGTTAGGCGTCGATCGCCTGGTGATGCTGGCCCTGAAAGCCGCATCATTAAGTGAGGTGATTGCGTTTCCGGTGGATCGTTGCTAAGTCTTCAGGGGTGTGTCGGGTGGCGCGGCGCCCTCTGCGCAGGTGTTATAGCCCGCCGGATTTAAATGTTCTTGTCCCCGGCGTACCTTTACTGGCGGCGGTACGTGGCAATGTCTCCATGCGAACCTGGAATGGCGGGAATGGCATTTCAATGCCATGTTCGCGGAAACCTTGTAAAATCAACTGGTGCAACTCATGACGCAATGGCATGCGGTGGCCCATCTCGGCGGCGTGAATACGCAGTTCGAACAACTGGATCCCTTGCTGTAAATCAACCAGGAATGCTTCCGGTGGGGGAGCCTCCAGCACATAATGACAACGAGCCGCGGCCTGTTTTAGCACCTGCGTCACTTCTGCGCTGTCGACGCTTGTCGGTGCCGGAATGGTCAGCACCACTCGGGTGACGGAATCCGACAGTGACCAGTTGACGAATTGTTCGGTGATAAACGCCTTATTTGGCACGATAATCTCTTTGCGATCCCAGTCGGTAATGGTGGTCGCCCGGGTGTTGATGCGCGTGATGCTGCCCGTCAGATCACGGATCGTGACGGTATCGCCAATACGAATCGGTTTTTCAAACAGAATAATCAGGCCAGAAATAAAGTTGGCGAAAATCTCCTGTAAGCCAAAACCCAGGCCGACGCCGAGAGCGGCGACCAGCCATTGTAATTTTGCCCATTCAATCCCGATCAGTGAGAAGCCTGCCAGGCCGCCAATCAGTAATAACAGGTATTTGGTCAGCGTGGTGATGGCATAGCCAGTGCCGGGTGTCAGACTGAGGTGTTGCAATAACGCCAGTTCCAGCAGAGCGGGCAGGTTACGCACCAACTGCGTGGTGATGAGCAGCACCAGAATGGCGATCAACACCGATCCGAGGGTGATCGGCTGAATACTCTCGACACCTTGTACCGTCGTGCTGGTATCCCACAAGGTAATATTTTCCAGGAAGGAGAAGGCTGAGTGGATCTCCGACCATAAAACAATCACTGATACCAGTGCGATCAATGTTAACAGTGATCGCACCAGCCGTAATGACTGCGCGCTGATCGCATCAAGATCGATCACCGGTTCGTCGATCTCCATGCTTTCGGCGGGTTGCGTTGTGCTCTCATCTTCACTGCGCGCCCGATGCGCCAGCCGCTCAGCGCGGCGATGCCGGGCGCGATCAAAAGCAATACGTCGGCGCTGAATCAGCATCCAGCGTCGAATAATATGGTAGATCACCAGCAACAGTAACCAGATCGCGACAGAGGTTTCCACACGCGCCAGTAATGCTTGTGCCGTGGCGAAATAGCCGATACAGGAAGCCAGTGCGGCGATCAGTGGAATGCCGATCATCAGATTCCACAGAATGCGGTTAATCACATTATCGCCATTACCCTCTTTATCGAGATGAAGGGGAATACCTGCGCGTTTCAAACTGACGGTGACAATGCTCAGCGCACCGCAAATCAGCACAAAACACAAACGCCCCAGCGTGGCGGAAAACTCACGATCATCCAGATTATAGAGGGCAATCAACACCATAATCAGCGGAATAATAAACCCGATACTGAGCGAGTAATAACGCATGGCGCGTGCCACACGTAATGGCGGCCAGCGGAAGTGAATAACAAACAAGCCATTTGGCCGCGCAAAAGCGGCACTGATCATAAAAACCCACAGCAAAGGCAGCGTGGCGGTTATGCCATCGCCAATGGCGACCGCAATTGGGTAAGGCCAGGCGTGTTGCAAGCCATAACCCAACGCGGCCCATAGCACCGGCAGGGGAAGGGCGACCAGAATTGACCAAAACACTGTGCGTAATGTCAGGCGAAAGTCATCCTGCGTGACTTTGCCGACCCGGCCGGAAGCGCGTTCCAGGAATGCGGTATAGTGGCGGCGTGAACTAACACTGAACCCGACCAACAGCACGGCACCGAATATCGGCAACACAGTTTCGCGGCTAGTGAACATCATCATTAACGCTCTGCCCAACTGGCCGAGGGTATCCAGCGACAGCAAACGGGTTAAATCGCGTGCGACGTCAAGTGGATAGCTAAGGCTGATGGCGCTGACATCCGCGCTCCAGAACAGATAGCGATGCGTCGCTTCTTTAATGTCGATCAGCGCATCTTCCAACTGACTGTTGGCCACTTTCAGCTTGGTGACCTCGAGGATTAGCGTGTCGCAACCTGAAATCAGTGAGCTGAGTAGCTCGCGTTGTGTTTTCATTTGCGCGTTGAGAATACGCAACTGCTCGCTGGTTAATGGCTGGCCATCTTCCTGTTGTAATTGTTTCAGTTGTTGCTGGTGGCTGAGCAGATCTTCATAGTACAGGCGCTGGATGCGCAATTGCCCCATTTCACTGTCCAGCGGTTGTGATTTCGGCATGTCCGGCAGGCGAGCGACCTGAGCACGCAGGGCGTCGCCGGGTAAATTTGAGGCCCCCAACCATTGCGACTGTTCACGAATGGTACTCAGGGCCTGTCGCACCTGAATGGTGTTATTCATGGCCTGGCGTTGCTGTGACGCCACCTTATCCATCTGCTGAGCCTGCTGGTTCAGTGCGGCGGACAGGTCACGGTTGATACGGAATTGCTCGCTGATCTCAGACGGTAAATCACCGCTGTTTTCTGCTAACTGTTCGGTGTGTTCCAGTGCCAGTTCCGCTTCGCGCTGACGCAAGTTATTCAGTTGATTACGTAATGCCTGGAGGTAATCATCCAACTGTGCGGACGTTTTCTGATGTACTTCAGCCCGCATGCGTGCCAGTTCCTGGCGATTATTCGCGGAAAGTTGCGCCAGTTCCAGTTCATCAATGCGCGCTTTCTGGGCGGCGGACTCTGCCTGACGTGCGTAGATTTGCGCCTGTACCTGTGGGGTAATGGCGATGGCGGATTGTGCCTGTAAGCGGCGCTCACTTTCACTCATGGCGCGGCGGGCAACGGTTTGTTGTTGCGGTAACTGGGTTAGCGAATCGCTGATTTCGCGTGCGCGGTCCTGTTCCTGCTGCACCTGGCGCGCTTCTTCCAACAACTGACTGCTGACTTGCAAGATCTCCTGATCCAACTCGGTGCTGCTCATATTGTTGCGTAACGGCTTACTACTCTCCGTCAGCGCCGCACTTTGCTGACGCAGTTCGCGCGCCAGTTTGGGAAAGTCATCAATAACATGTTGGTATTGTTGCGCCCGCTCAAGCGATGCCTGACGTTCATCAAGAAAGTTCAGCGCTGCTTCCAGCGCCTGAATGCGTTCGGTCTGTTCCGCTGACGTTTTGGCGGATTTCGCTTGCTCCAGTTCCTGTCTGATTTGTGCCGACTCAGGAGCGCTGACGGCAAAGGCCGGCAGGCTCAGGCAAGCAATCAGTAAGAAAGAGAAAATCAGGCGCACGTGACAGCTCCGCTGCTTGATGATGTCAAACGGTTTCCACCTCTGCGTGCGGTATGGTGGTTGCCAGCGGTTGTCCGAGCCGAACTTTGCTGCCTGCCGCCAGGTTGTCTGCCAGGGTGATTTTACCCGGAGCAAACAGGGTGATCACCGTTGACCCCAGTTTGAACCGACCCATTTCCTGGCCTTTTAGCAGCACCACCGCACCGTCTTCATTTGCCGCAGGCCAGGCCTGATGCTTGATCACCCCATCGCGTGGCGGGGTGACCGTGCCGGACCAGACGGTTTCAATGCTGCCCACAATGGTGGCGCCGACCAGAATCTGTACCAGTGGGCCAAATTCAGTTTCGAAGTAACAAATCACGCGTTCATTACGGGCGAACAAATTAGGGACGTTTTGCGCGGTTAATGGGTTGACTGAGTAGAGATCGCCCGGCACGTAGATCATTTCGCGCAGAATGCCATTACAGGGCATATGTACGCGATGGTAGTCACGTGGTGCCAGGTAAGTGGTCACAAACTCGCCATCGTGAAACTGGGCCGCCATCGCGTGATTGCCCGCCAGCAGCGCGTCCAGTGAGTAGCTATGGCCTTTAGCCTGAAAAATACGCATGCCGTCAATATGTCCCAACTGACTGATTGTGCCATCGGCAGGCAGTATGAGTTGGTTGGGATCGGTGATGACTGGACGCGCCTCGTCACGCAGCGGACGAACGAAAAAGTCGTTAAATGTGCGATAGCTGGCGGTATACGGTTTCTGTGCCTCGGACATGTCCACCTTATAAAACCAGACAAACACGTCGATGACGGCTTTCGTCAGCCATCCTGCACGCTTACTGGCGCCCCAGCCCGCAAGTTCAGTAAGCGCTTTTTTGGGGAGCAGATAATTCAGGCCGAGTTTTATACGATCTAACACGTTAGCCTCCTGGCTTAATCACACGACGTTGAAGAAAAAGGGGGCGAATTGTACCAGCGCCCGTCGGTTTAGGCTATTACGCCCGTGGGTGCCATCCTTATCTCATTATTCTGCACCGGCGCTGACATTTTTACGCATTTTTACCTGCGACATGCTGGCTAAAATCTGATGATAGTTTTCAAAGCGGGTGGGTGCAATCAGTCCCTGTTCTACTGCTTCGCGCAGTGCACAGCCTGGGTCGTTATCATGTTTACAATCACGGAATTTGCACAGCCCGGCAAAGGCGCGAAATTCGATAAAGCCGGAGGTAATATGTTCTGGATCCAGATGCCAGAGGCCGAATTCACGTACGCCGGGTGAATCAATCACCGCGCCTCCATGAGGGAAATGATAGAGCCGCGCGGCGGTGGTGGTATGTTGACCGAGGCCGGAAATGGTCGATACCTGGTTAGTCAGAATTTCATCCTGGCTGAGATCGAGGCCGAGTAGCGTGTTGAGCAGGCTGGATTTCCCCACGCCAGACTGACCGGCAAAAATGCTGATGCGCCCGGTGAGCGCGGTTTCCAGTTCGCCCAGACCGGCCTTTTCATGGCTGGAAACCATCAATGCGCGATAGCCGATATGGCGGTATATCGCCATTTGCTCAGTCACGAACGCCCGTCCTTCCTCATCCAGCAAATCGGTTTTATTCAATACCAGCAATGGCTCGACGCCCAGCGTTTCGCTGGCCACCAGATAGCGATCGATCATATTCAGTGATAATTCGGGCAGAATCGCCACGACAATCACGATCTGGTCAATATTGGCGGCGATCGGTTTGACACCGTCGTAATGATCCGGGCGCGTCAGGACTGATGTGCGGGGATGTACCGCTTCGACAATGCCCTTTACTGTCGCCCCGCCGGCTTGCCCCGGACGCCACACCACCTGATCACCGGTGACCAGTGAGGAAAGCGTGCGACGAATATTGCAGCGATGAACTGTCCCATCGGTATCTTCGACGTCGGCATGCATGCCAAAGCGGCTGATCACCACGCCATCACGGGCTTCGCCGAACAGATTATCGTCCGGTTCTGGTTTTTCGTCGTGCCGCTTCAAACGGCGTTGATGGTTGGCGCTGACGCGGCGTTGTTGACCTTTAGACAGTTTATTTTTACTCACACACCCTCGCTGCAGTTGATAGATACGTTTCGTCTTATCAGGCAAAACGGCTATGATACACCCTAACTTGTCGACTCTGTTAACAGCGGGCTACACCATGACGGAAAATGAAAATAATCTAATTTGGATCGACCTGGAAATGACCGGTCTTAATCCGGAACACGACCGCATTATTGAGATTGCCACCCTGGTTACCGATGCAAACCTGAATATCCTGGCCGAAGGCCCGGTGCTGGCGGTGCATCAGTCCGACGCGCAACTGGCGTTGATGGATGACTGGAATGTACGCACCCACACTGCGAGCGGGTTGGTGGCGCGCGTTAAAGCCAGTCAGCATGATGACCGGGCGGCGGAACTGGCCACTCTGGCATTCCTGAAACAGTGGGTGCCGGCAAACACCTCGCCGATTTGTGGTAACAGTATCGGTCAGGATCGTCGTTTCCTGTTCAAATATATGCCAGAACTGGAAGCTTACTTCCATTATCGCTATCTTGATGTGAGTACGCTGAAAGAACTGGCGCGCCGCTGGAAGCCGGAGATCCTTGCCGGCCTGACTAAACAAGGTAGCCACCAGGCGCTGGATGATATTCGTGATTCAGTGGCGGAACTGGCGTATTACCGCGAGCATTTTATTCAGTTGTGAGGCTAAGTGCCTGCCGCGCCCTGTGTACAGGGGCTTCTGTTTCGGCGATTAAAACAGCAGTTAAATCAAATACGGATTTTTTTGCGCTGCGGGGCTTGCGGCCTGGCAAATTTCTCGTATAATGCGCACCCCGTACCGATGAAGAATTTTATCGCTACGCTATGCGGGAATAGCTCAGTTGGTAGAGCACGACCTTGCCAAGGTCGGGGTCGCGAGTTCGAGTCTCGTTTCCCGCTCCAGTTTCTTTTCTATAGATGTCCACTGATGTCTGTAGGTCTTATGAAAAAAGAGCTACAAGCTCTTTTTTTGTATCCAGAGCAATCCATTGAAAACCACCTACGGCCAGCCTTTTTAAGGCCAGAATTGAGGCCAAAAAATAGGGTGGCAACGCGTTCCTGATTGTTGCTGGGATCAAATAAAGGCAATGACAAGACAAGCATAGCGCCTGAGTCTCAACCTGGGAGCGCTTGCCATGGTACTTCCCGATCGCGATTTAAAGAAATCTATCAGTGAAATACGCTTAATAGCGCACTACGCCGTATGCACCGGGTGTCACACTAAATAGCTTCTCATATTACCGCTCCACTTTAGCCAGCCCATGGCGATTTCCGGGGAACGGTGAAGCAGCATTCATAAACTGGTAGTGCATCCAATTAGTTGAAGTTGGTGTATAGTTCCCGCTTTTGAGGTTTTCTCATGGCCAGCGTTACCGTTCATTGCCCCCGTTGTCAGTC
>JAATFO010000131.1 GCA_015655145.1 Enterobacterales bacterium
ATCGCCATAAAGATTTCCAGCGGATAAACCCCGCTTTGTGCAACCGCATGCAAACTGCCTTTTATGGCGAATTTGATACCGTTACGGGCTTCATACTCGTATACGCCCGCGGGGATAAGCCAGGTAGCGACGGCGGCCAGCACCAGAATGATAAACAGCAAAAGATAAGGACTTTGCCCTGGTTCCTGGGCAGACACGGCGAGTTTGGATGATTCAGACTGTATTATTGTCATGGTGTATTCCCCTTAGCAATCACACCCGCCACTAAGGCGGCACGCAGTGGAATATCTTCAATGATGATGTGTTCATGGCGTGCGTGGATACCCGCACCGGTCGCCCCCAGACCGTCCAGCGTTGGCAGGCCAAGCGCCGAGGTAAAGTTACCATCGCTGCCGCCGCCTACCGCTTTCCCTTCCACTGCGTAACCCAGATCTTTAGCGACACGTTGTGCGCGTAAAAGGAGCAAGTGTGAAGCCTCCGTTTGTTGCATCGGTGGTCGACTCTGCTCACCACTTACCTGAAGTGTGACGCGGGGATCGTAAGCCTGTAACTGGCTGATGGCATTATGAATGCGCGTGGCTTCTTGCTGGGTAGTAACACGGGTATCGATACCCAGTTCAGCGCGATCAGCCACCACGTTGATACGGCTGCCGCCATGGGCAATGCCGACGTTAACCGTCGTACCCCGCTCAGGCGCATTCAAACTGTGTAAGTAGATGATCTGCTTCGCCATCTCCTGTACGGCGCTGGCACCTTCTTCCGGATTGTTCCCGGCATGAGCGGCAAGACCCGTAATGGCGACGTCGTAACGGCCAGTGCCTTTACGCGCCACCTTCAGCGCGCCGCTGCTTGCCACCGCAGGCTCAACCACCAATACCTGCGTTGAATCACGAGAGTGTTGTTCAATCCATGCTCTGGAACTCGGGCTGCCCAGTTCTTCATCACTGTTACACAAGAAAACGATGCGTTGCTGATGCAGCATGCCCAGTTGCTGTAGCGCGCGAACCGCCCAGATCCCCTGAACCAGCCCGGATTTCATATCGAGGATGCCAGGCCCGTAAAGTTTGCCATCTTTTTCATGCAAAGCCAGCTCACCTTTATCCCATACGGTATCGAAATGACCGATAATGGTGGTTTGCGGTCCGTTGCTGCCAAGGGTGAATTTACGATGATTGCCATACTGCGTCTGCACATCGGTTTCGGCCAACAGGCCCAGGCGTTGTTTAAAAATAGACTCCAGTACCTGACCACATACATCAACAGCAGCTTTGTCATCCGAAGGTGACTCTGCCTGCACCAGCCGTTTGATATCAGCCAAAATCTCTGATGCATGCTGATTTAAATACGTTTTTATAGTTTTCATGTAATTACCTGTCTGTTTCGGTGATCACAAGCAGTATGCGCAGATTTATCACTATAAAAAAATGAGGTGTTTAAGCTATTATTGTTGCCTTGTGAGCAACAGATAAGTCAAAAATATGACACTCTCCACTTATCCGGAAAAATCCATTAGTTATTTATATGAAGTCGGCGTGCATGGCGGTATTCGACGTGCCGCCGATGTGCTCGGCATTAACCCTTCAGTGGTCAGCCGCCAACTGTCACAATTAGAACGTACGTTACAATTGCCACTGCTGGGAAAGCGTGGCCGCAATGCGATACTGACTGAAGCGGGTAAATTACTGGCGGAGGATTTCGCGCTGACCACTCAGCGCCGTAAACAGCTTGAGCGACAGTTGCAGGATATGCGGTATATGCGCGGCGGTTCGGTGACGATCCGCATTGGACAAGGTATGGTGGAAGAAGTCATAAAGCATGTGGTGAGTGAATTCTCCGTCGCCTATCCCTGCGTGTTCGTCAACATTCAGTCTGGCGATATGCAATCGACCTTAACGTTACTCGGCAAAGGCGAAGTGGATATGGCGGTGAGTTTCGGCCCTGCGGGACCGCTTGGTTTGAAATGCAATAGTTTTCGCCGCGGCCCCATTTGCGCCATTGTGCGCCCTGACCATCCTGTTGCCAGGATGAAAGCCGTCAGCGCCACGGAATTAGCCCATCATCGCTTAATTGTTATGAGTGAGAACTTTGGCTTGCAACGCTATCTGAATGCGATATTTAAACAGGAAGGACTGATCCTTAGCCCGGCGTTCAGTTGCAATTTATTTGCCAGTGCTATCGCACTAAGCCTGGCTGGGCAGGGGATATCCTTTATGACGCAGCAATCGATTCCCAGCGTTTTACAGCACGAGGACTTAGTCGCCGTGCCTGTCGATCACCGCATTGCACGGGAAAGCCAATGTCACTTGTTGCATAGCAGCGACCATCGCATGACACCGGCGGCCAGCCACCTGTGGCGCTTGCTTAACAGTTATTTCGCCAGTTCGTCACAAGTATAAAGAAGCCGGGTGCCCCGGTTCGCCGCAGCCATACGCAAATACGGGTTTCCAGAGCGCAGTTCCCCGCCGGCTTCCCGCATATTGGTCGTCCCGCCTGCGAGCTGACGCTGTTGACGCTGCTATCTATATGCTGGCGCGAAAAAACGCCACGGTCGCCGAACCGGCCGAACTGCCACCGCAGATGGCCGCTGAAACACCGATTGATGAGGCCATTGACTTCGCCAGTCTTCAGGTGCCGCCAGGCGGACGCGACCCGCTGTTGGACAGCCTGTAGCGGAAATACCATAGCTTAGCGCCGCTGGTCGATACCGTGATGTACAGACCTTGCGAGTCGGTGAGTTTATATGATTTTACGAGAGGTTTTACTGAGCGGATTTTGCTGTCAGTTAACATGTGAGGGTCACTCCAGTTGTCGAACTGAATGACCCGCCATCTGCCCCCAAATTCTCCGGATACGAAGGGATAAATCAAAACGTATCGGAAAGTGTATTTTACACTAACCAATTAAATTTAAACAATATATTAACTCACAGGGAGGCATAAAAAAAGGGTGGTAACTCCAATGAATAGAACATGTACTTTTCAATGAAGGCTCCGATGACTTTTTCATGAAGCTTAATCGAGCGTGAGAAGCAGATTGTTTTCCGGGCCAGACGTTTAATACGTGTTCTCAATGTCAGGTTATTGCGCTCAATACGCTGAGTAAATATCTTGCCGGTCAGGTGTTTCTCTTTCGCCACCTCTCTGGCATAGCTGCCCCATTCATCTGTGGTCAGCATACCAATATTAAAGGGGGGTGCCCCTATTAAGTTGTCAAGCATGTTTATGATGCCGCAGGGGTATAAAAAGTACCGTCACGCATCATGGCGAACAGAACGTCACAGCGGCGTTTTGCGAGAGCGATAAGCGCCTGGTTGTGTCGTTTTCCCTGGCTCA